>JAURKF010000242.1 GCA_030831885.1 Flavobacteriales bacterium | reverse complement strand
CACCCGCAGGTTTGCGGATACGGGCGTACTCAGGCATTACTTTATCTACATCATCGTGGTATTGATTAAGCAACTCATTCAAGTAGGTACAATCCTCAAAACCTGCATTCATGCCTTGACCATAGAACGGAACAATAGCATGTGCTGCGTCGCCCATCAAACAAACGGCATTTTTATAATGCCATGGATAACACTTCGTCATTACCAGGCTTGCATCAGGATTGGCAAAAAAATCGTCAACGAGCTCGGGCATCATAGGCACAGCATCGGGGAAATGTTGTTGGAAGAATGAGCGCACAGCTTCCGGTGTTTTCAGATTTGCCAGTGAATGCTCCCCTTCAAAAGGAATAAACAACGTACACGTGAACGATCCATCCACATTTGGCAAGGCAATCATCATAAACTCGCCACGTGGCCATATATGCAAACAATCCTTTCTCAACTGATGTGTCCCGTCCGGTTTGGCAGGAATTTCCAATTCCTTATATCCGTGATCTAAGTAGGACTGCGAATAGTCGTAACGATCGAGACGTGTCAACCTTCCACGCACCGCGCTGAACGCTCCATCAGTACCGAATATCTGACTGTACGATTCACGCACTTCTTCTCCGGACGTTTCATCATGAAAAATCAAGGTATTGTTTTCCAAATCCACGTCCTTGCAGCGATGCTGAAATACTAGCTTCACGTTTTCATGTTCGGAAGCGCATTGCATCAAGGTTTGATTGAGCAAACCCCTCGACACACTATAAATGGCCTGACCTTCTTTTCCATAAGGCTGATAGGTAAGCACACCGTCCACTGCATGCATCAACCGTCCGTGCATGGGCAGGGCAACCTTGCGAATGGCATCTGCTATACCGGCTCCTTCCAGCCCCTTCCAGCCACGCTCACTCAGTGCAAGATTGATACTTTTCCCTTGAACAATTTTCATTTTACGGATGTCGGGGCGACGATCGTACACATCGACCTGATAACCACGTTTGGCCATATAGACCGCCCATAAGCTGCCAACCAAACCTGCCCCAACTATTGCTACTTTCTTGTTGTTCATTCTTGAATAGGATCTTACTACTTCACTTTCTCGAGTGCCTGACGCAAATCTTCCAGGAGGTCTTCCACATCTTCCACGCCTACACTCAATCGCAAAAGCGAATCTACCAAACCGGTTTTAATGCGCTCCTCACGAGGAATCGATGCGTGCGTCATAGAAGCCGGATGTCCTACCAAGGATTCTACGCCGCCCAGCGATTCAGCCAACGAGAAAACACACAACGATTGAGCGAGTTCACTTGCATCATCAAAAGAATCGCTCTTGAGAGTAAACGATATCATACCCCCGAAGTCGCGCATCTGACGCTTGGCTACTTCATGGTTGGGGTGATCTGTAAATCCGGGCCAATATACCTTCCCCACTTTTGGATGTGCGCGAAGAAATTCAGCAACCGCGCGACCGTTTTCGCAATGTGCTCGCATGCGTAAATGCAAGGTCTTCACTCCGCGCAACACGAGGAATGAATCCTGCGGCCCGGGAACGGGGCCGCATGAATTCGTTATAAAAGCAAGTTGTGTATATAAATCATTGTCATTGGTCATCAGCGCGCCCATCACCACATCGCTGTGACCACCCAAATACTTGGTAGCACTGTGCATCACGATATCGGCACCCAAATCAAGTGGGTTTTGCAAATAAGGAGAAGCAAATGTGTTATCGACTACCGACCAAATGCCATGGCGCTTTGCAAGATCAGTGTAATGCGAAATGTCGATAATCTTCATCATTGGATTGGTGGGTGTCTCAATCCAGATCATGCGGGTTCTGTGGTTCACACAAGCCTCCACCGCAGCGAAATCGTGCATATCCACGAAATGAAAACGGATGCCCATCTTTTCAAACACCTTCGTAAACAGGCGATACGTCCCGCCATATAAATCATCAGTTGCGATAACCTCATCGCCGGGAGAAAGCAATTTGATAATGGTATCAACTGCACCCATTCCGCTGCTAAAACACAAGCAGTGCTGCGCATTTTCCAATGCTGCAAGACAGCCTTCCAACGCACTACGCGTAGGGTTCTTTCCACGCGCATAAGCATATCCCTTATGCTTGGCCGGTGCCTCCTGCACGTAAGTCGAAGTTTGATAAATAGGTGTCATGATGGCGCCCGTGGTGGGATCGGGCTCCTGGCCGGCGTGAATTGCCTTAGTACCGAATTTCATACGATTTTAATTTGCCGCAAGTAACAACAAAAAAGGCTTAACTCTTTTTGCTCTTGCCACCCAACCGATCGGGATTAGCCGACAAAAAAGACTTCCATCCGGAGTATGACTTCCCGGCCGTCAGCGGACTGCTACTTTGGTAAAAATGACATACAGCTGCAGCAAGGCCATCCGTGGCATCGAGCTTTTCAGGCATATCAGCATCGGGTATTTGCAGCACTCGCTGCAACATGGCAGCCACCTGTTCTTTGGAGGCACTGCCATTGCCGGTAATACTCTGTTTGATTTTACGGGGAGCATATTCCATAACGGGGAGCTTTCGGCTCAAAGCGGCGGCAATGGCAACACCTTGTGCCCTGCCAAGCTTTAGCATCGATTGCACATTCTTCCCAAAGAATGGGGCTTCGATTGCAAGCTCATCCGGATGAAATCCGTCAATGAGTTCGATGCATCGTTCAAAGATTTTCTGCAGCTTAAGATGATGATCATCGATTTTATCGAGCCTCAAAACTCCCAGCGCCAGGAGTTTCATTTGTTTACCCTGCACCTCGATGAGTCCATAACCCATAATTATGGTGCCCGGGTCAATTCCCAAAATGATGCGCTCGTTACTCACTTGCTCGTTTCTTTGATGCTGTAAAGCTATGACAGTTCTACTCATTGCCGCAGGGCTTCTTATTGTTCTCTATGCGTTGTGGCTGCTTCGCATGATTGCCTGTTGGCACAGAACGAATGCGACACCGAAAAGCATAACTGACTCTAAGCATCTCACCATCATCATACCCTTCCGAAATGAGGCTGCACATTTACCAAGGCTTTTGAATGCGCTTATTCGGCAACTTCCAGAGGCCCCGGGAGCAACAATCTTGCTCGTTGATGATCACAGCACCGACGAATCTGCGTTGATTGCAAAAGCCATTATAGCAGAAAACAACAACATACGGCTTCTGCAGCAAGATCAAACACATGGAAAAAAACTAGGAGTTGATATAGCCGTGCAGGAAGCAACAACCGAATGGATTGTAACACTCGATGCGGATATTGATCCGTGCGAAGGTTGGTTAAAGAGAATTGCATCATGGACCAATGCCAACTCGAACGATCTATTGATTTTACCTCTGCACATCGGACCGGGAAAAAATCTCATCGGCAAATTACAAGAGGTAGAATTTGCGAGCGTGATGGGGGTTACTGCAGCAATGGCTATGATGAGGCAACCCATTCTGTGCAACGGAGGGAATCTTTGCTTTCGCAAGGAAGCATATTTCCGTGTGCGTTCCGAGCGGAGCGACATGCACATTCCCAGTGGCGATGATGTTTTTTTACTAAATGCCTTAAAGCCATTTGGAAAAGTTGTTTGGGTGCATGATCGGTTCACCCGTGTTTCCACTGAACCCCAATCAACCTGGCGCGGCTTCGCCAGGCAGCGATTGCGCTGGATGGGGAAAACAGGATTTGTTAGCGATTACAGCCTTCCTGCAACCGCTTGGCTCACCTTTCTTACCAACGCAGCACTTATTGCAACCGCTATAGCAACGTTTCTAGGCGCCCTGCCTATAGGTTTTTTTACAATAGGTGCATTCATCAAGATAGGACTGGATGCATGGCTTATTTGGATGGCGGGTCGTTGGTTGTGTATAAAACAGCTGAAGAGATTTTATGTGTTGCTCGTTTTTCTTTATCCCTTCTATGCAACTTTGTTCCCGCTGCTTAGCCAATTCATTCGACCATCGTGGAAGGGACGCAAAACAATCATTCGCTAGATAATCGTTCACCCGGACGCATAGCCTGGATGCGCTTCCGGTCCAATCCACTTGCAATGGGTGGACTCATCTTCATTGCATTGCTCGTATTGATTTCGGCGCTGGGTCCATTCATTCGTCCCGATTCTACGTTGGATGCCAACGACCAAATGCTCTCCATAAGTCGTCTCAAACCGGGCAGTAGCATTCGTGAAATACGAGTAAAACGCGACATGCCCGAAATCAGCTTATGGCAAGAGTGGATGGCCGGAGGAAAACCAAAGAACTACTCGTCTGTACCAATTGATAGTATCTCTGCCACTAAAGAAGGTATCACCATTTGGCCGATGGGAGAAAAGAACACGGAAGGCAAGAAAATTCCGCAAGAACAACTATTACAGAACGACGAAGGAGGTTTCGAGTTCAGCAGAAACTTTTTGCTCGGCACTGATAAATATGGTCGCGACTTACTTTCCCGCTTAATGGCCGGCACTGTTATTTCGCTTTCTGTTGGTGCCATTGCCGTAGTTATTTCACTTTTAATCGGGCTCACTTTAGGACTTGCTGCAGGTTATTTCAGAGGGCGAGTCGATAGCATTATCATGTGGTTTACGAACGTGATTTGGGCAGTACCAACCCTCATTTTGGTTATGGCCATCACCTTCGCATTCGGCACCGGATTTTGGAAAGTCTTTTTAGCCGTGGGTCTTACCATGTGGGTTGAGGTTGCGCGCATTGCCCGAGGACAGGTATTGAGTATTCGTGAAAAGGAATACATCGAAGCGGCGCGTGCAATGGGCTTTTCCGAAATGCGCATCGTCTTCCACCATGTACTACCCAATATTCTTTCGCCCATCATTGTGATTTCGGCAGCCAATTTCGCCTCAGCCATTCTTATCGAGGCCGGTCTCAGCTTTCTCGGATTGGGAGCCCAAATACCGACACCCAGCTGGGGTAATATGATTCGAGAACACTACGCATATATAACTACCGACCTCGCCTATTTGGCTCTGGTGCCGGGTATAATGATTATGTTGTTGGTACTTGCCTTTATGATGGTAGGCAATGGCCTGCGCGATGCGCTGGATGTGCGTGAGTAATCGTCAATTCTCTTTTACATTCGCAGCTATGGAAAAGAATGCACGCATTTACGTTGCCGGGCACCGAGGCATGGTGGGAAGCGCCATTGTGCGCAAGCTGCAGAAGGATGGATACACCAATATCCTCATACGCACTTCATCGGAACTCGACCTAAGGAACCAGCAAGAAGTTGAGCAATTCTTCGCAGATACGCAACCGGAGTTTGTATTCCTCTCGGCAGCCAAGGTGGGCGGCATTCACGCGAATAATGTTTACCGCGCAGAATTTCTTTACGACAACTTGATGATTGAAGCCAACGTCATTCAAGCAGCTTATCGCAATCAATGCAAAAAACTCTTGTTCCTCGGATCGTCTTGCATTTATCCGAAAATGGCTGAGCAGCCCCTAAAAGAAGAGAGCTTGCTTTCGGGATTTTTGGAGCCCACCAATGAGCCATATGCCATCGCCAAAATTGCAGGTATCAAATTGTGTGAAGCATATCGCGATCAGTATGGATGCAATTTCATTTCAGCGATGCCAACGAATTTGTATGGGCCCAATGACAATTACGACCTCAACAATTCGCATGTGTTACCGGCACTTATTCGCAAATTTCACACAGCTAAATCCAATGGTGATGCCGAAGTAGAAGTGTGGGGAACGGGCTCTCCGCTGCGCGAATTTTTGCACGTTGACGACTTGGCCGAAGCGTGCATGCACCTCATGCTTCACTACAACGACAAATTGTTTGTGAATGTGGGAACCGGTGAGGATTTATCCATAAAGGACCTCGCAGAAATGGTGAAAGAGGTTACAGGATTCGAAGGCAACATTCGATGGAATACCGAAAAACCCGATGGAACTCCACGAAAACTAATGGATGTATCGCGCATTCACGCTTCCGGATGGAAACACCGCATTGCATTGCGCGATGGAATTACGGCAGTATATGCCGAATTCAAAACAAAAGAAATCGCCGAACTGCGTGCAAAATGAATCGCAGCATTTTCATAGGGCTCCTCCTTTCATGCTGCACACTTTCAACTTTGTATGCGCAGCAAGCAAGTATTCCGCTTCACCGGCTTTGGACTATGGAAAGCGAACGACTTGCGCTGAAGAACGACAGCACCCTGATTCACCTAGCTGAAAAACCTTTCAGCGCAAGCAAAACAATAGGAACCGAGGAATTCCAATGGGTTCAACCTACACGCAATTACTCAAAAATAGTTGCTAAACTTTTTCGCGATCATCTCGTGGATATTCGCAGCGAAGATTACCGCATCGTGATCGATCCGCTGTTCGATGTAACTATTGGCCGCGACATTGCCGATACCGGAGGCTTCCAATCAGCCAATCTCATGTTCAATCAACGGGGCATTCAACTCGTTGGCGACATAGGATCGAAGTTCAGTTTTCAAAGTGCATTCTTCGAAACACAAACGCTTGCCCCCGACTATATAAGACGCATGCACGATACCTCTGGTGTTTACCCTTCCTACGGACGCACAAAATCATTTGGCGATCGTGGTTATGACTTCGCTATGGCTACCAGTCTGCTCACCTATTCGCCTACAAAATCTATAACGCTTCAAATGGGTCAAGGGCGTCAATTCTATGGCCATGGGTATCGATCCATACTTTGGGGTGATGCCTCATTTGTATATCCGTTTGCAAAGGCGAGCTTCGAATGGTGGAATGGGAAACTACGATACAGCTCGATGTATGCTGAACTGCGCACACTTGAACGACTTCCCAGGGGCGAGGTGCCTGAGTCGCTGTTCAAACCGAAATCAGCGAGCGTGAATTACCTCAGTGTTATGCCTCATCCTAATATCGAAATAGGAATTTTCGAAAGCACTATCTGGAATCGATTCGACAGCATCGGTATTCATCCGCCCTCTTTATTCGCAGCATTGCCGGTGATAGGACTGCAGAGTGCAATCAATGGTCTGGATTCAGATAACAACTCTATGCTCGGTTTAAACCTGCGCTTTTCTCCGAGTAAAAAAATGAAAATATACAGTCAATTGGCCATCGACCATTGGACCTCGCGACGTGTGGGCTGGCAAGCAGGATTGCAACTTTATGATCTCGTTACGAGCGGGCTACACGTGCAACTAGAGTTCAACCACACCGGTGACTATTTATATGCAAGTCCCTACCCGCTGCAAACTATTTCGCACGTCAATCAGCCGCTCGGGCATCCGGGCGGAAGCGCACTCAACGAACAGTTGATTATCCTAAACTATCGAAAAGAGCGTTGGATTGCAGAAGCCCGCGTAAATCGCATGATTCAAAGTGCGGGTCCACAAGGAGATTACACGTCGAATCCAAATGACATTTTTCAACCCTTCGTTGCCTGGGGAACACGCGACGTGTACCAAGCGGCCGCATCACTATCGTGGATAGTTCAGCCCCAAACTTGTACGACTCTAAGTATGGGTATGACGTGGCGCGAAGAAACCGTTTCACAAATTGTTCAACCCTTGTTTAAGGCAGAAACACGTTACATTTGGTTTGGGTTAAGATCAAACATAATGAACCACTACTCTGATTTTTAGCCATGCATATTTCGCTATTTTCGCGCTAACCTTACACCAAACACAACCCACGTGTCAGAGATATTACGAGAGCTAATCGGGTCATTCAGTACTGCGTTCATTCTGGTGCTTATTGCAACTCCTTCGCTCATCAAAGTTGCCAAGCTTAAACACCTGGTCGATGAGCCGGGCGATGCGAGAAAACTGCATCGACGTTCCATACCTACTATTGGTGGTATTATGATTTTCGCAGGCACTATCATCGGATATTGTTTGTGGTTTCCCTCCAAAGAAGGATGGTTATTGGGTAATAACTACTTTCCGATAGAGGCGCTCAATGAGTTTAAATTCCTTGTTGCCTGCATGTTTATTTTATTCTTTCTCGGATTGAAAGACGACATTATTGGCGTCTCCCCTGCAAAGAAATTGCTTGTGCATATGTTGGTCGGCTTCATTCTCGTTTATGTAGCCGATATACGCATCACTCAATTTTGGGGGCTTTTCGGAGTTGACGATCTACCTTATTGGCTCAGTTTATCACTTTCTATTTTTGTTTACATCGTAATTGTAAATGCCATAAATCTGATTGACGGAGTAGATGGACTGGCGGCCGGCTTCGGGTTTATTGCCAGTATGGCTTTCTCATATTGGTTCTATAAAACCGGAGACCAACCTTTGGCATTGTTGGCTATTGGATTAGCCGGAGCCCTGCTCGGCTTTCTCGTGTACAACTTTCAACCTGCCAAACTTTTTATGGGAGATTCCGGATCGTTAATTATTGGTCTGGTTTTATTCGTACTCGCTGTAAAGCTGATTGAATTTCCCGTAAAGCGCATGCTGGTATTCATGGAACCCGTTCCGAAACCCGTGTTGGCTATGGCAATTTTGGCCTACCCTCTGATTGACACGCTGCGTGTGTTCATTTTAAGAGCGCTGCGCGGACGGTCTCCATTTTCAGCCGACAGAAACCATATTCACCATAAACTCCTTGCATTGGGACTTAGCCATCGACAAACCTGCTTTGTCCTCTATGGCTTTTCGGTCGCAATTATTTTGCTAACCTTCTTGAGTCCATCCTACTCGCCCAATGTTAGTTTTTTAATCATACTTTCTATAGCAACTGTCTCATTGAATTCCGTTTTTCTTTTCAAAAACAAACGCTGAAGTTTCAGCCTCACTAATTTCTTCTCCTCATGGGAAAAATCCTCATCATCGACGACGAACAAGCTATACGCAAAGCACTCAAGGAAATTCTCGAATACGAGTCGTTTGAAGTTATAGAAGCCGAGGATGGGCCCGGAGCTTTAAAACTGGTTGAAAAAGATACTTTCGACCTCATTTTTTGCGATGTCAAAATGCCCCGTATGGATGGTATTGAAGTGTTGGGAAAACTAAAAGAAAAAGGTGTTGAAACCCCCGTCGTAATCATCACAGGACATGGGAATATCGAGACCGCGGTTGAATCATTGAAAAAAGGTGCATACGATTTCATTCAGAAACCACTCGACCTCAATCGCATATTAATTACGGTGCGCAATGCTTGCAACCAAGTCTCTTTGCAGAAAGAGACAAAAACGCTTCGCAAGAAAATTGCGAAAGCGCCGGCGTTTCAGATTGTAGGGAAGAGCAATGCAATTGAGGAAATCAAAAAGATGATCGACACCGTTGCCCCCACGGAAGCGCGCGTGTTAATAACAGGAGGCAATGGATCAGGAAAAGAACTTGTTGCGCGGCAGCTTCACGATAAAAGCGAGCGCGTCGCGGGTCCATTCATTGAGGTCAATTGTGCTGCAATACCAACCGAACTTATCGAAAGCGAATTGTTTGGACACGAAAAAGGCTCATTTACCTCAGCGATAAAAACAAGGCAGGGAAAATTTGAATTGGCTGATGGTGGCACCCTCTTCTTGGATGAAATAGGTGATATGTCGCTGGCCGCTCAAGCCAAAGTGCTGCGTGCATTGCAAGAAAGTAAAATAACCCGTGTGGGGGGCGACAAAGATTTCAAAGTAAACGTTCGCGTTTTTGCTGCAACCAATAAAGACCTGCGAAAGGAAATAGAAGCAGGTAACTTCCGAGAAGATTTATTTCACCGACTTTCCGTAATCGTTATTCGTGTGCCATCACTCAGTGAGCGCAAAGAGGATATACCGCTGCTGGCTGAACACTTCCTTCAACTCATTGCCGAAGACTACGGACAACCCGTAAAAGAAATTTCCGCAGGAGCCCTAAAAGCGCTCCAGGAATTGAAGTGGACCGGCAATGTGCGGGAGTTCCGCAACGTAATGGAACGACTGGTCATTCTCTCCGGAAAATCCATTGATGACAAATTGGTAAAAGCATACGCAGTTCCCAATTTCAGCTGAGCTTTTTCTTCTTAACATTTGTTTCGTTGTTCATATTCTGCCAACATTTTTGACCTTGGCCGGATATACCTTCGCAGGGTGAATACAGAAACTAATTTCCTGAATGAACTCAACGAAGCGCAACGTGCAGCGGCGGCTCACGTCAATGGACCACTCATGGTTATTGCGGGTGCCGGTTCCGGCAAAACGCGTGTGCTCACCTATCGCATTGCACACCTCATTAATCAGGGAGTAGATCCTTTTCAGATACTCGCGCTCACCTTCACCAACAAAGCTGCGCGTGAAATGAAAGCGCGCATAGGAAAGTTGGTCGGCGATCATGAAGCCCGCAACATTTGGATGGGTACGTTCCACTCAATCTTCGCCCGCATTCTGCGTATCGAATGCGAACGTATCAACTACCCGCGCAACTTCTCCATTTACGATACAGCCGATTCAAAAAGCCTCATCAAAGACATCATTAAAGAAATGGGGCTCGACGATAAAATATACAAGCCGGGCGTAGTTTACAATCGTATATCTTCCAGTAAAAACAACTTAATATCGGCAGCTGATTATCTCAACGATGTGGAAATACAGGCTGAAGACCGTACCACCGGAAAACCACAAACCGGCGAAATCTATAAGGCCTACAATCTTCGACTGTTTAAGGCCGGCGCAATGGACTTCGATGATTTGCTTTTCAAAACAAACGAACTGCTGCGCGACTTTCCGGATGTGCTTCACAAATACCAGCACAAGTTTCAATACATCCTGGTCGACGAGTATCAAGACACCAACTTCTCGCAATACCTCATCATCAAACAACTCGGTGCGGCCTATGAAAATGTTTGTGTTGTAGGTGATGATGCGCAAAGTATCTATGCCTTCCGCGGGGCCAACATTCAGAACATTCTCAACTTCCGAAAAGACTATCCGGAATACGCCCTCTATAAACTCGAGCAGAATTACCGAAGCACGAAAGTGATTGTGGAGGCAGCCAATTCGATTATCTCGAAAAACAAAGATCAAATCAAGAAATCGGTCTGGACTGCCAACGAAGATGGTGCACGCATCAAGGTGCACAAGGCGCTTACCGATAACGATGAAGGAAATTTTGTTGCGAATCAAATTTTCGCCACACGCTCAGAGACCGGAGCCGAAGCCTCTTCATTCGCAATACTCTACAGAACCAATGCGCAGAGCCGTTCATTTGAAGAAGCGCTTCGTAAACTGAATATTCCTTACAAGATTTACGGTGGACTCAGTTTCTATCAGCGTAAGGAAGTAAAAGACCTGGTGGCATATTATCGACTGGTGTGCAATCCCAGTGACGAAGAATCGCTAAAGCGCATTATCAATTACCCCAAGCGTGGCATCGGCGACACCACTATCAACAAACTGGTAGTAGGGGCAGCCGAGCGAGCAATAAGCGTATGGGAAATGATTGGCCGCGCTAATGAAGTAGGCTTGGGTGGTGCTACCATGAATAAGGTGAATGAGTTCGTGCTTCTCATTCGCAGTTTCGCAGTCCAGCTTGAAGTAAAAAATGCATATGACCTCGGACATCAAATTGCATCCGAATCCGGATTGCTGAAAGAACTCTACAGCGACCGCACTCCCGAGGGAGTAGCGCGCTACGACAACATCCAGGAGTTGCTCAACGGTATGAAAGAATTCTCCGACAAAGAAGATCCTGAATTCCCGGATCGTCTTCAAAGCCTTGGTGATTTTCTGATTGATATTGCTCTGCTAACAGATGCAGATAGCGAAGATGAAAGCGATGAAGGAAAAGTATCGCTCATGACTATTCACGCTGCCAAAGGACTGGAGTTTCCTTACGTGAATATTGTTGGAATGGAAGAACAGTTATTTCCATCACAGCTTAGCATCAACTCCCGCGAAGAACTCGAAGAAGAGCGACGGCTATTTTATGTTGCGCTAACCCGAGCAGAGAAAAAAGCCACGCTCAGTTATGCGTTGAGTCGTTATAAATGGGGTCAGATTCAATACTGTGAGCCCTCCCGTTTTATCGAAGAAATCGATGAACAATATTTAGACTTACCATCACCCGAGCGCACACCCATGGCCACCAAGCCTATCGACTTCCGTTCGGAACGCGGCAATTTCTTCAAAAAATCCGCCTCCACTGAGCGTCCTGTGCGACCCGCTGAACGCGATCCGGAACCAAGCACCCCGGTGGCTCCGCCCGTAGGCTTCAAAAAAATTACTTCTGCAGCTCCCTTGTTACCACTCGGAGGCGAGTTTGCTCAACCCGGTGATTTAGAAGTAGGCTCAGAAGTAGTGCACGAAAAATTCGGTAAAGGAAAAATTTTATCGCTCGATGGCGACATGCCCGATGTGAAAGCAACAATTTTCTTTCCGTCAGCGGGTCAAAAGCAATTATTGCTCAAATTCGCCAAACTAAAATTTGCTTAACCAATGTCATTCTTTCGCTCGCTTCAGCAGTTGCGCATACACAACCATAAAGGTGTGGCTCTGCTTATCGACCCCGATAAGGTGCGCGAAGAAAGCAAAGTAAAAGCTCTTGCTGAATTGGTTCAGCATGCAGAGTTAAGTGCTGTGTTCGTTGGTGGTAGTTTGATGGTAGGCAATCACTTTCAACAATGTGTGAAGTGGGCCAAAAAACACATGCCTGCGCCCATCGTTTTATTTCCGGGCAGCCCCGATCAAATCAGTGAACAAGCCGATGCGTTATTACTGCTTTCGCTCATATCGGGCAGAAATCCGGAATTACTAATAGGCAATCACGTACAGGCAGCTCCGCGCTTGGTAAAATCACAACTTGAAATTATTAGTACTGGTTACATGCTGATTGATTGTGGTAAATCGACCACAGCATCCTATATCAGTCAAACCTTTCCCATTCCTTACAACAAACCCGAAATCGCAGCTGTGACGGCCATCGCCGGTGAGATGATCGGAATGAAGAGCATGTATCTTGACGGCGGAAGCGGCGCAGAAAATCCGGTGTCGCCTGATATGATACGCGCTGTGCGTAAGTCAGTTGCTACACCGCTGATTGTAGGTGGTGGAATCCGAAACGCAGATCAGGCAAGCGATGCATTCAAAGCCGGTGCTGATCTGATTGTGGTAGGTACTATCATAGAAGAGAACCCTGAGTTGCTTTACTCCATTTCCAACGCCTCATACACCATTAAATGATTAGACGCCCCTTCAACCTCACGCGATGGATTGCTGACAATCGTGACTTGCTCAAACCACCTGTCGGAAATAAAAATCTATATCATGAATCGGGCGATTATGTGGTAATGATCGTAGGAGGTCCAAACGCACGAAAAGACTATCACCTCAACGAAACAGAGGAATTATTCTATCAAATAGAAGGTGATATCGTAGTAGGAATTCAAGAGGAAGGAAAAGCGGTCGATATCGAAATCAAGCAGGGTGAAATGTTCCTGCTTCCTGCCAATGTGCCTCATCAGCCTCGCAGAGGAGAAAATACAGTAGGCCTTGTCATCGAGTGCAAACGCGCTGACCGCAAAATGGTGGATGGCTTGCAGTGGTATTGCGAAAAATGTAACAATCTCCTACACGAATATCGCTTCGTGCTTCACAACATCGAAACAGATTTCTTGCCTCGCTTCCGCGAATTTTATGGAAGTGAAGAATATCGCACCTGCAAGAAATGTGGGGATGTAATGGAAACGGATCCACGTTTTTCCTGAGAGTAACGCAACTTTTGCAAGTTCTTTAGAGTCTTATCATCAACTCAAACTTAACCATGACCAAAAATCTACTTCTTTGCATGCTTGGTATTTTTACGATTCAAGCAGCAATGGCTTGTCCTACGAGCATTGCGGTTACTTCTCAGGATTGCAATTCATTTGTGTTTAACCTCGAAAACACTCCGGTAGGTAATGTAATCTGGAATTTCGGAGATGGTGTAACAACCACAGGAGGGATTGAGATAATCCACAACTACGAAGCAACTGCTGTATATACCGTAACAGCGACCTTTTCAGGACCCGAATGTCCGGAAACGGCTACACTTACAGCTATCGTAGAAGTTAACTGTACACCTGCTCCCATTTGCCCAACCGAAATTTGGTCGGGTGTAGGAACCGAGTGCGGTGTAATGAATTTCGAAATCGGTTCGTTTGTAGAAGGTGAAAGTGTGACGTGGTTTCCCGGCGATGAAACCGGCGCAGTGCAAGGTGGACACTTCTTCTCACATACCTATGCCAATCCGGGAACGTACACAGTTTGCGCTTTTTACACCACTCCTCTTT
>JAURKF010000241.1 GCA_030831885.1 Flavobacteriales bacterium | reverse complement strand
GCGGTTGTTGGTTCGTCTGCAATTAGAAGCTTGGGTTCGCACGCAATAGCCATAGCAATCATGACACGCTGTCGTTGACCGCCGCTAAGCTCGTGCGGGTATTGATTCAACATGATTTCAGGTCGTGGAAGCCTAACTTCAATAAATAAATCAAGTGTTTTTTTTCGAGCTTGCTCTTGCGAAAGGGATAAATGTTTAATCAACACCTCCTCGACTTGTCGTCCGCACGTTATGACAGGGTTCAAGGAAGTCATGGGCTCTTGAAAGATCATAGCAATCTTTTTACCCCGAAGTTGATTCAGTAATTCATTGTCTGGTTGCACTAAGGCATCGTGCGAGTTATCAAGCAGTGATTTATCAATTGCAAAGCGCCCCGAAGTGAAAACAGTTTTTTCAGGATGCAGAAGTCTTAATAGGCTAAGTGAAGAAACGGACTTACCACTACCCGATTCTCCAACAATGGCGAGCGTTTTTCCGCGGTTGACATTGAAGCTGCTTTCGTAAACAGCCTGATTGAGCATGCCGTCACGACGAAATGCTATTCCCAGGTGATCGATTTGAATCAGTGGTTTCTCGCTCATTGATTGGTTTCGTTAAAAACCAGTCGAAGATGCTGACGATCAATCAAAGCTCTCTCTGTGATGAGTGTTATGGAAATAAACTTACCCTGCATTGTCAACCCTCTCCACTCAGAGCGGTTTTGAAACGTTTTACATTCTCCGTAACGCTGATTGTAGTATGAGACGAAATCTGAATAAAGATGCTCTTTCAATTCTTCGCCATCAGGAAATACATCGAGGCTTATGTGGTTCAGACCATCTTGATTGAAATTGTATGATATTTCGTACCAAGTGGAATCCGTTTCTTGAGAGTTGAACCGATAGATGAGTTCATCGGGCATGCTGTAAACCGAGCTAGCCTCCTCCGCGCGCTTAATTAATTTAGGAGTATCGCCTAAGTGTATCCCGCGAAAATCGCCGCCTTTATCGGGTTGAAGAATAGATTCTGCGGAAATAGGCACGTGCGGAGGTTGGCAACCCAACAGGGAAGCAATTGAACCCAATAGAATAATCAGCAATGCGTTTCGCATACACAAATATCGGCGGATAACGTAAATAATTTAATAAAGACTTCGGGAACAAATCAGCAGCATTTTGTTGAAAGCGGGCAATATTTTTTGGTGACCACGGGTTAGCTAATCTGAACCAAAAACAATTGCTTATGAAAAAGTACATAATTTTTGCCTCTGCTGCTCTGTCTGTGTGTTGTGGTTTGTATTATAACCAGCTGATGAATGCAGCGAAACGCAACACTGTTTCCGCGCCACTTGCATCAGCTAGTATGGTTCAATCGGAAGCCACCCCCGAGGCTTTATCCAAGCCCTCACCGGTGAATGCGGCTCGATTAAAAACGACGCATAATGAGCGCAATATTCAATCGGATTGTAACACAACCATTGAGTGTAAGCGGGGTACAAAGTTGTTTTTTCCTGCCAATTCTTTTGTGGATGAAAATGGAGCACCCATTATCGGAAAGGTTAGACTTGTAATAGAGGAGTGTTACAATCTCAACGAGATGCTCGCCGCAAAGTTGAGCACAACCAGTGGTGACAGGCGCCTTGAAACAGCCGGAATGATTAAGGTTCAAGCATATTCAAAGAAGAAAGAAGTTTTTTTGCGTGAGGGCTCCCGGTACAATATTTATTTCCCGGTAGAAAAGGGTAGAAAGGAGGATTTCGAGTTGTTCTATGGTGAACGCAACGAAAGCGGTATTATCGATTGGCGCCTTGAGACCAACTCTGATCCTATTCCGGAAACGAGCACCGCTCCAACTCCGCCTCCCAATGCATGCTTTATTCAAATAAACGCAAGCGAGTTGCGGTGCGGTACGCGCATTCGTGAGATGGATTATTTCAATTGGCCTCTTTCGAATGGCCAAAACCTGAATCAATGGTTTGTTTCCAATTTCAACCCATCATCAGAAATGGTTGATGATTTTTGTGCGAATCACATGTATTCGCAGATTACGTTTAAAGTTAATCCCGATGGCTCCTTCCGTGATTATTACATTTCGCATACAGCGCGTGAAGATTATGATAGGACAATAGCTGCAGCACTTGCTACTATGCCACCATTGGATATGAATCGATTTATGCCGCTTTATACAGATGACCACGCATGTGTAGTTTCTTTTGGAAGACAGCAAGGAAGGAACACCGAAGCGTTCAAGAGGAAGTTTAGAAACTTATACACGTATGAGGATACGACTCAAAAAATGACTGCGGTCAACACGCAAGATTTAAACTTTTATGTTTTCTCTAGTGCGGGATTGGGGTGGATAAATTGTGATCGATTCGTATCGGAGCAGGGGCCACTGGTGGACGTCATTATTCAATCCAAACTGTCAAGCTCCGCAATGGTTTCTATGGTTTTTGAGAACGAAAGGAGCATTCTGTCCGGAATGAGGTTGGGCGATGACTATGTGTTCCAAGGTGTGCCGGCGAATCGAAATGTACGTGTTGTTGCAATCGACAATCCGCATGGCTCTCCGGTTATGGAAGTGAGTAGCATGAATACTTCGATGAACAAACTAATCATGCAAAATACCAAGCCAATAACATTGGCAGACCTTGATAATGCCCTAAGATGGAATTAGAAATTCCTTCATGATTGGACGGTGTTGGTAGCGATTATCTTTGCGAAAAAATATTCATACATGCAAATCGAACTCGCGCTCAACACCCTTGGTCTGAAGAAGGATAATTTAGGCACTAGCACAGGGCTGAATTTCTTTGGGTCCGGAGAAAGTATCTCTTCATACTCACCGGCAGATGGTAAACTTATTGGTTCGGTTAGTGCGACCTCTTCAACAGATTATGAGCGCGTTATTGAATGTGCTCAGAATGCATTGTTGACATGGCGTTTAATGCCAGCGCCCAAACGTGGCGAGATTGTGCGTCAATTCGGAGATAAGCTACGCGCAAAAAAACAAGAATTAGGTCAGCTTGTTTCTTACGAAATGGGGAAATCCTTGCAAGAGGGCCTTGGCGAAGTGCAGGAAATGATTGATATCTGTGATTTTGCTGTTGGGCTTTCGCGTCAGTTATATGGTCTTACCATGCATAGCGAACGTCCTGGCCACCGTATGTACGAGCAATGGCACCCGCTGGGAATTGTTGGAATTATCTCTGCATTTAATTTTCCTGTTGCCGTTTGGAGTTGGAATAGTGCATTGGCGTGGGTGTGCGGAAACGTCTGTATTTGGAAGGGCAGTGAGAAGACTCCGCTTTGCGCGGTAGCGTGCCAGAATATCTGGAATGAAGTTGCTCGTGAGAACAACTTACCGGAAGGAATTTCAAGTATTGTCACGGGCGATGTCAAGGTTGGTTCGATGATGACGGAAGACAATCGCATTCCTTTGATCTCGGCTACGGGCAGCACTCGTATGGGTCGCATCGTGGGAGCAAAGGTGGCAGAACGATTTGGAAAGAGTTTGCTTGAATTAGGCGGTAATAATGCCATCATAGTCACCCCGAATGCGGATTTGAAGATGACTATAATTGGGGCTGTTTTTGGCGCGTGTGGCACTGCCGGTCAGCGCTGCACAACAACACGCAGATTAATCATTCATGAATCTATTTTTGAAGAGGTAACTTCTAAACTCATTCAAGCATATGGCCAGTTGCGTATTGGAAATCCGCTTGATCAAAATAATCATGTTGGCCCTCTCATCGATACTGATGCGGTAAGAATGTATCAAGAGTCTATAGAAGCCGCTAAAGTACAAGGGGGTAAGATGTTGGTTGAAGGCGGGGTTCTCTCTGGACAGGGTTATGAAAGCGGATGTTACGTAAAGCCCTGTGTTATCGAGGTAAAGGATTCAAGTTTGCCAATAGTGCAGCATGAAACTTTTGCACCCATTCTTTACGTGATGAAATATAAGGAGTTATCAGATGCAGTGGCAATGCAGAATGGTGTTGCCCAAGGTTTGAGTAGTAGCATTATGACGACGAATATGCGTGAGGCTGAGTATTTCTTATCCGTAGAGGGTAGTGATTGCGGCATAGCGAACGTGAACATTGGAACCAGCGGCGCTGAAATAGGTGGTGCATTCGGTGGTGAGAAGGAGACAGGAGGTGGTCGCGAATCCGGTTCTGATAGCTGGAAAAATTATATGCGCCGGCAAACGAACACAATCAACTACAGCTCTAACCTGCCTTTAGCGCAGGGTATCAAGTTTGATCTGTAGTTATCTACCGAGATGCATAAGGATTATTGAAATGTCTGCTGGATTTACTCCGCTAATGCGAGAAGCTTGTCCTAGCGTTTCTGGCTGAATAGCCATAAGCTTCTGCCGTGCCTCTGTGCTGATATTAGTTACCAGTCCGAAATCGAAACCCTTCGGAAACCGAATATGCTCGAGCCTGAGTAGTTTTTCAGCCATGTCGCGTTCTTTGGCGAGGTATCCGCTGTATTTCACCTCAATTTCGGCCTGTTCAAGTATTTCGGATATCGAATCACCGCACTCAGCTATGGTTTCAAGGATGGATGGATATAAGGGGGTAAAATCCAACAAACTGAGCTCCGGCCTACCCAATATACCCGAAAGCTTTACTTTTTGTGTTATTGGGGCGCTAATGCGTTTTTTCAGTGTTGGATTCACCTGCTCGGGTTCGATAGAGAGCTTTTCGAGGTGCTTAAGAAGTCTTTTTTTCCCTGAAACTTTTTGTTCCACGTGAAATATGCGTTCTGAAGATGCTAAGCCGATTTCAGCGGATCGAGGTGTAAGGCGTTCGTCGGCATTGTCTTGGCGAAGAAGTGTGCGGAATTCTGCACGGCTTGTGAACATTCTGTATGGTTCATCGGTGGATTTGGTAATCAAGTCGTCAATTAAAACGCCGATATACGCTTCGTCGCGTTGAAGTGTAAATGGCTCTTTTTCTTGTATAAGTCGGGCGGCATTAATCCCGGCGATGAGTCCCTGGCACGCTGCTTCTTCATATCCTGTGGTACCGTTAATTTGTCCTGCCATAAAAAGTCCTGGAAGGAGTTTTGACTCGAGGGTATGCTTCAATTGATCCGGTGGGAAATAATCATATTCAATAGCGTAACCAGGCCGAAACATTTTTGCTTTTTCGAAGCCTGGTATAAGTCTAAGCGCCTTGAGCTGAACGTCTTCCGGTAGGCTAGTGGAGAAACCATTCACATAAATTTCAATGGTGTTCCAACCTTCGGGCTCAACGAAAATTTGATGCCTGTCTTTATCGGCAAAGCGGGTTATTTTGTCTTCAATAGAAGGGCAATATCGCGGTCCGACACCTTGAATTCTTCCACTAAACATGGGACTTTGTTCGAATCCAGTGGCCAAGACATCATGAACGGCTGTATTGGTGTATGTGATCCAGCAGCACCGCTGAAGGGAGAGTGCTTTACTTGTGGGTAGATAACTGAATTTGGAAGGTTTTTCATCACCCTGCTGTATCTCCATGACGTTGTAATTGAGTGAGCGTCCGTCAATTCTAGGTGGGGTACCCGTTTTCATTCTACCGCTGCGCAATCCTAGTGAATTCAGTTGTTCGGTTAATCCTTCAGCCCCCTTCTCACCCATACGTCCGCCGCCAAATTGTTTCTCGCCAATGTGAATTATACCATTGAGAAATGTGCCGCTGGTGACGATGACCGCGCGGCATTTAAATAAAATACCCATGCCAGTTACGACGCCGCGGATTTCTCCTTTTTCGAAGACAATTTCACGTACCATGTCCTGCCAGAAATCCACTAGTGGCGTCGCCTCTAGCATGTTACGCCATTCTTCCGCAAATCGCATTCGGTCGTTTTGAGTGCGGGGGCTCCACATGGCCGGCCCTTTGGATTTGTTGAGCATGCGAAACTGAATGGCGGAGCGATCCGAGACTATTCCCGAATATCCACCGAGTGCATCGATTTCACGTACAATTTGACCTTTGGCGATGCCCCCCATTGCTGGATTGCAACTCATCTGACCAATCTTATTCATGTCCATGGTTATCAGTAAAGTACGAGCGCCCAAGTTTGCAGATGAAGCCGCAGCTTCGTTGCCGGCGTGACCAGCGCCAACTACTATTACATCGTATGTGTTTTCCATATATTTAGTGTTCCACGTGAAACCGTCTATTTAAGAAATTTATTAATTCTATTGAGACAATCGTTCTCCTTTTTTCTCATGGACGAAGCCTCTTTTTTTGTCTTGTCGTTGTACCCACACAAATGCATAACTCCATGAATAATAACGCGATAAGTTTCATTTTGAGGTGTGTCATCAAATGTTGACGCGTTTTCAAATACGCGATCAATGCTGATAAAGATATCGCCAGAAATCAGGTTTTGTGTGTTATGGTTAAAGGTTATGATATCGGTGTAATAATCATGATCTAGAAATTCACGATTTATTTCCAAGAGGTGGTTGTCTGAACATAAAATGATGTTTAGATCACCCGGTTTCAGGTTTTCTGCATGAATACAGTCGGTTATCCAGCGTTTTAAAGCGTTTTTATGCCTCAACACATGGTTGGTATCAATCGTGTGGAAATGAATAGCCATAGCGGCGCGAAAATACGTTTTCGCCCTAGTTAACAAGTAATGAACACGTGTGTTTGGCGAAAATTCATGTGATTAAAGCTTTTTGTAGCTGAATATTTAACCCAGTTTAAAACTATAAATCATTGAATGGTTTTTCAATACATCACACGAGTTGAAAAATAACGCGTTGTGATTTATCTGTTTGTTCCTATTCGGCATATTCAATAACTTCGTCCGCAATGAAGAAAATAGCAGTATTAATTGATTATTCAGAAGGTTGTAAAAAATCGCTGCAGCAGGCCAGGATTTTATCGGAGTTGACCGGAGCGAGCATTCATGCTGTTTATGTTGCTATGGATGTCGAGGTTGATGTTGAAGACCTTATGTTGAGTGCCTTTGTTACCGAGAATATTGGAACTGCAATACCGATTACAACACATGTGTTAGATGGTGCTTTGCTCCAATCATTATCGATAGGGCTGAACGCTATTCATCCTGATTTGATAGTGCTTTGCACGCATGGTGTTCAAGGTATTGTACAGCATCTTTTTGGTGCTCGTGTTCTTAAGTTGGTTCAATCTGTTCCCTGTTCTTTTGTTGTTGTTCAGGAAAATTCGGTTATCGATGAGAAAGGCTTTCAGAGAATTTTGTTTCCGGCGACTCATCGCGAAGATGCAGACCTTTTAATTGATCGGGTAATGAACGTAGCGGCGGAGTGTGATAGTGAGGTGGTATTCTATGAAATAGAAAAATATTTCGCCGGTGCCGAGGCTGATATCAAAAACAATTTTGAAAAAGCCAAAAAATTGTTCGATTCCAGAGGGATACGCTTTTCACACGTGAAGGAGCAACAAAATAATCATTCGTTGGGTTATGCCAGGCAAATACTCGACTATGCAGACAGCAATGGCATAGGGTTGATTGCAACATTATCTCAGGTTGTTGAAACCGGTACTTTGTTGATGAAATCGGACAAGGAAGCTCTTATAACCAACGCAAGGGGAATTCCCATTTTGTCTTGTGGATAACCTAAGAGGCCGCTGTTTTCTCGAGAACAGCAAAATCTAAAATTACAATTCGGCCATTGTCTTCGAATGCGCAATGATCTGCAAGCTTTTTCATAAGAAACACACCGCGGCCGTGAGGTTTTTCGATGTTTTCTGGTGCTGTTGGATCTGGAAGATTGTCATAATCGAAGCCCGGACCCTCGTCTTCGATGGTAAAGCGAAGGTTGTTTTCGGCTACGGTGAAGTGAATGCGGACCTGTTTTGCTGCGTCTAGCTTATTCCCATGAACGATAGCGTTGTTAACTGCTTCCGTCATAGCAATTAGCAATTCGCCGTAATAGTCTTCTTTCACGTGAAACTCGGCACAAACGTCGTCAACCAACTGTTCAGCAATGTGAATGTTTTCCAGAATGGATGGAAATTGTAAGGAGCGGTCTACAGATGCCATATTCAATTATTGGTCGCCTAATTTAAGGAAATACGAATTTACCTTTTCCTTGTAATAGGGTTTAAGAGTTGGAGGAACAGTTTTCAACAACTCGGTTTCTTGCTGTTTTTTCTTCATGTATTCCTCGTATTTCATGGGATTCGACACTGGAAAATCGCGCGCTTCATTGCTTTTGCGCTCGTTGTCCTTGTCGCGCGTGCGCTCTGCTTCTTCAGCCTTCAGCAGGCGAATTTCAATATCGCGCTGACGACGTAATGATTCCTCGGTGATTTGGTTGTTTACAATGTCTTTCTGCAATTGCTCCATTTCTTTGGCAATTTGTTTTAGCTCGTTGCCATTGCCGCTTCCGTCCTGATTCAGTTCCGCCGCCTTCTCTTCAACAGCCTTTCGAATTGCCGCTTGTTTGGCTGCCATTTCAGCAAGTTGCTTGCTCATTTGTTGACCACCTGAGTTGTTTTTACCCTGATTCTTTCCTTGCTTTTTCATCTCTTCCAATTGCTTGGATAAACCCTCCTGCATTTTTTTAATTTGACCTGCACTTGGTTTTGGTTTGCTTCCGGTTCCACCAGGTTTGTTGCAGCTTCCGCTACCAGGTTTACTGTTGGCAGATTGCTGTTGCATTTGCTTAAGCGCTTCATCGAGCATCAATGCAAGGTTATTGAAGCTAGTCATAACGTATTGCTGGGATGAAGTAATTTCAGGGGTGCGTCGGTCGGGTATTGATGCCAGTGCCTTATCCATATTTTCATTTACCATGTTGATCTCATGGTTCACAGCGGCGCTTACTTGAGGCACTCTTTTGCTTAACGCAAACAAGGAGTCTTCAACCATCTTTGCGTCGTCTTTTAGCTTGCGCTGTGTTTGGCCCAGCTTGTTGTAATTCGGGTCTTTATTGTCTATTTTACCGAAACTATTCATCAGGGACTCCTGATCAAAACTGAGTGTGATGATATTTTCAAGCAGTGCTCTCAGCGCTTCCATGTCCTCCTCTTGCTGCTCTTGCTCCTGGGAGTCCATGGCCATTTGCATTTGATCGGCCATCTCTTGCATTTTTTTCGCGGCGCTCTTCTGTGATTTCGAGGCATTGCTTTTTTTACTCTTGCTTAATTCATCGCTGCTCTTTTTTTGATCTTGTTCTATTTCTTGTTCTTGGCTATCAGTATTAGGCATCCCATTCGGGTTTTCTAGCTCCTCGTTGAGTTTTTTCAACTCATCCATTTCCTTTTGGAGCTCTTGAAATTCTTTATTTAGTGAATCTTGCTTCGCTTTTATTTCCTCGCTTTTCGAGTCTTTCTGCTCGCTTTCACCAGCCAACTTTTCTTGTTCTTCGGCTAGCTTATCAAGCTTCTCTATTGTTTTTTCCATTTTTTGTTCAAACTCCAACTGTTTGAATTGTTCTAAAGCCCGATCGAGTTCCTTTTCCATATCCTCATTGGTCAGGTCCATTTTATCGAGCTCCTTTTGAATTTCTTCTTTGTTGAGCTCTTCCATCAGGCGCTGCATCTCCTCCATGAGTTGTTGAAGCTCGGGTGTCATCACCTGTTCCATGAGCTGCTCCAGCTGTTTTTGTTTTTCTTGGAGTTTTTCGTTGGGTTGATTAAACTCGTTTTCTTGCTTGTTTTTTTGTTCGTTTTGCTCTTGAATTTGTTCTACTTGTTTCTGTAGCTCTTGCTGTCGCTTCATTAACTCCTCCAACTTTTTCTTATCCTGCCAGTTCATCTCTTGCTTGTCGAGCAATTGACGCTGCAGTTCTTCAAGTTGTTTTTCGATTGCCTTGGCTTCTTTTACACTATCCTCTAGCTTGTCTTTGATGTCTTCGTTTTGTTGCTCAATATTTTTTTCCAGTTCTTCCTCGCTCGGAACCAAATATTCTCTTTCGCCGGTTGTGGCCGATTTGGAACCCCCGAACCCATCGTTGTCCCATACCTCGAAGTAATAGCTGAAAACATCGCCAGGCATGATTCCTAGTTCTCCAAGGTTCCATGAGTGGAAGAAAATATCACTTGTGCCCTCTGTGTTTATTGGTAGATCTATGCTGTGTAGCCCGTCCTGCGCGGGCTCACCATTACGCTTGCTTAGGCGATAGTTGAACGTTAGCTTGCGAAAGCCGTAGTCGTCTTTTACTTCACCGGTGAAGTAAGCCCATTTGAAAGACGCACTATCTTTCTCTTCTTGCATCGAAATGGAAGGGTGTAAGTCAGGGATTACTTGAATGCGGTAATGAATGCTATCGCCAATCGGAATGTATTGATTGGATGTGAGGATAGAATAGCCGGTCGAGTTCACGGCTGTTTGACGAAAATTGGCGCGGTCGCTTGATGTAGGCAGGGTATAGGTACTATCACCGAACTGGATGTGCAAAAGCTCATTGTTTTGAGTATTGAAATTCCATTGTACCTGTGTTCCTTCCGGAACCACCAAGTCGCCTGTGTTTTGTATGTTTTCCTCCACTCTATTGAGGTACGAAGGAAAATTAAGGGTGATGCCGAAATCGAGAAGGCGAGGAGCGGGAATAACTTTCAACTCATATTGATCGGAGTAGAAGCCGTTGGCACTGAATGCAAAGGCAATATCTTCTTGCACGTTTTTGAACGTATGAGTGAAGGCAATAGAACTCTGCTTCTCCAATTGGAATTGTTGAGACCCAATCATCACATAAATCTTCTCCGGTATTTCGTTGCCGCTTAGCTCAATGTTCACGGTATAATCCCGATTTTCGGGAGTTGTCAGATTTTCGTTGATAACACGAATAGTGAAAGGAGCTTCTTCGGCTACTATCTGGCCGTGTTTGATGAGTCGTTCGGTTGGTTTGGTCAAAATGCTTGGTGCTGCAAAAAGCAAGATGAGAACGATACTGACAGGAGGTAAAACCCATTTAAGGTATTTGCGGTTTTCCCTAAAATCTATTGCGCTTGAGAACGGGACAGGTCTGAGCTCACTGATTTTTTGGGCAATACTGGCCTCAACCAATGAGTTATCTCCGTGGCCTGCCATGGATTTCAGTTGAAGAGTGTTGAGTAATTTATCCTGAACATGTGGGAAGTGTTGTCCGATTATGTGAGCCGCCTGTTCGTGGGAAATTATTTTACCAAGCCGGAATAATTTGGATAGCGGGAGGAAGAAAAATTTGCCTAGCACAAAAAGAACCCCCACAATAAATGACCAGAAAAGAAATGTGCGCATTGCGATACTGAACCGGCCGAAATACTCTGCAAGGGTTACCACCAGGTAAGTAAAAAAGATAAT
>JAURKF010000240.1 GCA_030831885.1 Flavobacteriales bacterium | reverse complement strand
TTAATGGTGCCGAGGTGAAAAAGTCCGGATGAATTTTCGACCACCGTAAACTGCTCGGATGGAATATTGGTGGTGCTGAATAAAATTTGCGTACTCATCCATTCGCCTGATGTTCCTACCACAGGATTAAACGACGCAGCCGGAATCAGCGTTGCATTTCCGTTGAGAGTGAAGTTGCCGATATTCTCAGTGCGTGTCATGATGTTTACACCGAAGGCACCATCCACGCTTCGCACAAAATACACTTTGCGCGAACCCGTGCACTCAATGGGCGGAAGCACAGCCTCTGCCAGCTCGCACCCTTCCCCGGTCGCGTGGAGCACATAGGCAGGCTGTGAAGTAGAGACATAGGTAGAAACATTCGTGATTAAATAGGACCACTGCTGCCCCGTATTGATGGTGGCCGCAGGTGTCGCAGATCCATCTATAAATATCTCCGTATTGTCCTCTGTTGCCAGCACATAAATAGCTTCCTCCGCCCAGTCTGCCAAGAAGCCTTTCATAACGATATAATCCGTTCCTATCAAACTCGTAGGAATGACCTGGTCTCCCATGATGTCGTAGCAACTACCATTTCCCACAGAATCATCTTTAACCGTAACAGCAATGGGGTTGTTGGAAGTGATATAAGAACCGGCAGGATGGTCAGCACCGGTCGTGTATTGGGCAGCCATCGAATAAGTCTGCCCTTTATTGAGCGTTATCTGGTAGGGAACACCCGCGGCATGACCTATTACCTGGGTCGTGGGTGTGATAGTGACAATAGTATTGTCTTCTGTTGCCACAATGTCGGCGGCGGCATAGGGCACAGGAAAATAATTCCCATTGCTCCACGCAGTTTGAAAAGGAGTGTAAAATTCGGTACCCAACGCATTCTTGCCCTTTAGAGCAAAAATCTCCGGATTGCACTGGCATGATGTAATAATTTCATAGTAGGCTGTGATAAATGCATTGGATCGAATGCGCACGCCCTTATTCAATACTTGATCGGCCGGTTGATTCTCGAGCTGATTGAGGTATGCAGTTACATCAACCGATACAGCAGAGTTGGCGGCAATATTCGTAACCAACGGCATGAACATCGGATTGGCCGGCTGATCGATAATTACCTGAGCAGGACTATTGAATGCCGCCATGCGAAATGTAACGGGAGCATCGCCATGCCCCGAAGTAGCCTCGGGAGCTACAAACCAGAAAAGGGTGTCGATTTGAGCTGAGGCCACATACGACGCAACAACCAGCAGGAGTGATAATAAAATGCGATTCATGACACGAATATATGTTTTCATTCGAAACATCAAGCCCGAGGTGGGGTAAGCAGAAACCGCTCTCTGATGAATTTCACTCGGAATGCTGATTGCTCTTTTCAACATAAATGCCCCCTATTTCGATACCACATCATTACCGCGCAACAATTCAAACCCCTTATTCTCAATGGTGGTATTCCACTTATGAACACTCAACTCACAATTCACGTGTGCACAACTTTACCGGCCGTGAAACCGTGAAACGCTTTGTTCCACTATACTTTCGTATCGTTTCACGGGAGAGACATCAAGCGTGAAACAACCAACATAACAACTTACACAACCATCCGAACATGGGTAAAATCATTACCATCGCCAACCAAAAAGGAGGCGTAGGAAAAACGACTACAGCAATCAACTTGGCCGCTGCGCTCGGTGTGCTGGAATATAAAACGCTGCTCGTCGATGCAGATCCGCAAGCCAATGCCACGAGTGGCGTAGGCGTAGATCCCAAAACCATCAAGGCAGGCATTTATGAATGCCTGGTAAATGACATTCACCCAAAAGATTTAGTTCTCACCACCGAAAACCCGAATCTGGATTTGATTCCGGCACACATCGACCTGGTGGGTGCTGAAATCGAACTTATCAATGCCACCAACCGTGAGTATATGATGCGCAATGCGCTCAACAAGCTGCGCGACGAGTACGACTTCATCATCGTGGATTGCTCTCCATCACTAGGCTTGGTAACAGTAAATGCGCTTACCGCAAGCGATGCGGTAATCATTCCTGTTCAGTGCGAATACTTCGCCCTGGAAGGATTGGGTAAGTTGCTCAATACCGTGAAGATTGTTCAGCAAAAACTGAATACAGACCTCACCATAGAAGGCATCCTGCTCACCATGTATGACTCACGTCTGCGCCTGAGCAACCAAGTAGTAGAAGAAGTAAAGATGCACTTCCAGGAAATGGTATTCGACACCATTATTCACCGCAATACCACCTTGGGCGAAGCGCCAAGCTTTGGTCAAACCATTCTGATGCATGATGCAGCTTGTAAAGGGTCCATCAACTACCTGAATCTTGCGCGCGAGGTGCTACAAAAGAATTCTATGACTAAAATGAGTAACGAAGAGAAATTCATCAATATCGAAAATGGCTAAAAAACCCGCATTGGGTCGCGGCTTGAGCGCCCTGTTAGAGAATGCATCCAAGAGTGTAAAGGATGGCGCACCCGGTAAAGCTGCTGTAGAAACTGCTGTAGCCGATTTACCTGAAATAATGCCCGCTGCCGAAGTGGGCAACGTGGCCGGCCCTATATCTGTGTTGCGCATTTCGCAAATCGAGGCCAACCCGTTTCAACCCCGCCAAGAATTTGATCCCACCGCCCTGCGCGAATTGAGCCAGAGCATCAAGGAATTGGGACTCATACAGCCGATTACCGTTCGTAAGGTTTCGGCCCAGAAATACCAGATCATCAGTGGTGAGCGCCGTTTCCGCGCCTCACAGATGGCCGGACTGGAAGAGGTACCTGTGTATGTGCGCACGGCCAACGACCAGAACATGCTGGAGCTTGCGTTGGTGGAGAACATCCAGCGCGAAAACCTCAACGCCATCGAAGTAGCCATCAGCTACAAACGATTGATGCACGAGTGCAGCCTCACTACCGAAAAGCTCGCAGAGCGTGTAGGGAAAGACCGCACTACGGTTACGAATTATGTTCGTTTGCTGAAGCTTCCACCCGAGATTCAAATTGGCATCATCGAAAAGCGCATTTCCATGGGCCATGCCCGTGCGCTTATCAACTGCGCACCTGAAGCGAAGCAATTGAAAATCTATAAGCTCATCCTCGAGAAAGACCTGAGTGTGCGCAAGGTGGAAGAGCTCGCGAAAGAAGACGACGCTCCGAAACTCTTCAAAACGGAGAAAGTGATTTTGCCCCTGGAATTTCAGAAGATGCAAGCCGACTTGCGGTTGAAGTTTGGCAAGAAAGCCAAGCTTGCGCGCAACGAGCACGGCATTGGCAAACTCGAGATTCCCTTCGCCACGGATGATGACTTGGTGAGGATTATTGATATGCTGGAGCTATAGGTTTATTTTCCTAACCGGAGAGCCGCAGAGAGAGGACGTTTCGTTCGCTGTCTGCGGCTTTTCGATTTAGATTAATTGATTGGTCATCGTGATTGTATTCACTCAAACGAAGCCACTCACTGTTGCCATTGAGACGCTGAACTCTGTGAATGATAATTTAGAAATGCGGCGTTCATCAAAATCGAACCGATTAACCGGCACATGGAGTATTTACGATGGCATTAGCCGAACTCAAGTGCATTTACCGTGAAAAGCAGTAAATTGGTATTACTTTTCACGGTAAGTTGGGCGGGAAAAAATGTTCAATCAAACCACAAAGAATAAAATAGAGGGCTTGCACAGTCAATACACTTCTTTGGCAGAAGGCAACGAAACCTTTGCTTAAAGAAATAGCCCGATCAGAAATAGGGCCGACAATTCGGGTGTTTTATTTCAGGGCCATGGACTGCAAGAAAACCATTTCTGCTTCTTCCTACTTCTTCCCTTCAAATAATCAACACCAAAGTTCCCGTAATGGGAATAACTGAGCTATATTTGATCCGTGAGAGTTATTGCGAAAAGTACACTTCGCTTGTTTTGGACCAAGCATTCTGATTGTGAAGAGCAATTGAAATGCTGGTACAAGGAAACGCAAGATGCCAAATGGAAGGGACCTCGAGACATAAAGAGGGATTATCCTTCCGCAAGCTTCCTCAATGACAACCGCATAGTGTTTAACATCAAAGGAAACAACTATAGGATTGTTGTCAGAGTGAATTACGATTATGGCATTGTATGGATACGCTTTGTAGGCACACACTCTCAATACGACAAAATTGATGCATCCAAAATCTAACGAGCATGACACTGAAAATCATCAAAACAGAAAAAGACTATACCCTCGCGCTGAAAAGACTAGAGGAAATTTTCGATGCTAAAAAGGGAACAAAACAGGGAGACGAACTGGAGCTGCTTGCTCTTCTCATTGATAACTATGAAAAGGATAAGCATACCATTGACCTTCCCGATCCCATCGAGGCCATCAAATTCAGGATGGAACAACTCGGCTATAAACAGAAAGACCTGGCGGAAGTGATTGGGTTGAAAAGTCGTGTGAGTGAAATCCTAAATCGCAAACGCAAACTCACCCTCGAAATGATTCGCAAGCTTCATGAAATTTTAGGCATCCCTACTGAAGTATTGATCAAAGAGTATTGATGTACAACCCATACATTTCGAAACTTCATTCACCCGCTTGAAGTACCTTTGAACCTCGGCCGTGCCTATGAGGCCCCATATAACACACCAAGCAATGAGTCATTCTTCTATCAAAATCACCGTGAGTTGCGTTGTAAACGCCCACGTTAACCATGTATGGACCTGCTGGACAGCCGCCGAACACATGGTGAACTGGAACTTCGCCAGCGATGATTGGCATTGCCCTGCTGCTACCAACGACTTGCAGGTGGGGGGCAAATTCGTGGCGACCATGGCTTCTAAAGACGGAAGCATGAGCTTCGATTTCATAGGTATCTACGACGAAATAGAAGAACACAAGCGAATACAGTATCACACCAAAGATGACCGTGTGGTTGAAGTACTCTTTGAAGAAACCGAAGAAGGTACAAGGGTAACGGAAACATTCGATGCCGAAAACATGAACCCGGTTGAAATGCAGCAAGCAGGCTGGCAGGCGATACTGAACAATTTCAAGGCATACGCAGAAAAGTAGTATGACGAGGTTCTCCCCTATTGCATCCATTATCCTATTCGTTGGTTTGTTGCTTCTGCAGAACCTTCTGCAAGCCCAAACCTTTCAATCGGTTAGTGGCGTAGCTACAGCGGAAGTCCGCAACATTGTTACCGACAACCAAAACAATACATGGGTGGTTGGGTCTTTCCTTGGCACACGTGATTTCGATCCGGGGCCGGGCACCGTCAATTTGAACTCGGGAATAAATCATGCGTTGTTTCTTCAAAAATTCGACAGCGCGGGAGAGTTCATGTTTGTCAAAAAACTTCCCACAAGTGGTCTAAACGCGCAACTTCAGGTCGATTCGCAAGGCAACATTTATATAGCCGGCGATTTTTACGAAACCGTCGATCTAGATCCGGGGACCGGCGTCACAAACGTAACTTCCCTCAACAACCTGCAGATTTCCGCTAGTCTTTTTGCCGACGACGTCTATGTCGTGAAACTCAATTCGAATGGTCAATTCCTTTGGGGTAAACGCTATGGAACTATCTATTCCGATGGCATCGACATCGCTTTGAATCCGAACGATGAGTTGGTAGTAGCCATGACCTACAAGGGAACACTTGCCATACCCACCAATCCGACATCATCTCTTCAAACAACGGGCTTATCAAACAGCATCGCCCTGTTTACACTAGATCAGAGTGGAAACGTTGAGTGGGCGAAGAATGTGGGCAGTTCCGGTGCAAACGATTGGAGCTCGCACGTGAGTGTTGCGCCCAACGGCGACATTCTCCTCACCGGTGTGTTTTTCGAAACAACCGACCTCGATCCCGATGCGGGTGTTGCCAACTTCACCGCAAGCGGTGCCGATGCTTTCATCGCCCGATACGATAGCCTTGGACAATACCTCAACGCCAAGATATATGGTGGACCCGGAGGCCAGTTTGGCAGCCATGCCTTTGAACGCAACGGAAGTATCTACGCTGAAATTGACTACGACACACAAATCGACGCCGATGCAGGTCCGGGTGTATACTCCTTTGCGCAGAACACAGCAGAGAGATATATCTATTTGAAAGATTCAGTAGGCGTTGGGCTGCAATGGGCGCTGGAGATTCCCTTTGGTGATGCGCCTCCGCCCGCAAGCGACTACATTCAAAACCATGTGATGGTGGCTGCCGATGGTACCATGTATGGCGGCTATCACCTGGCACAAAACACACAGGTCGCCATCAACGGACAAACGATTACCATTGAGCTGCTCGGATTAAACGACGCTATTCTATGCAAAGTGAATCCCAATGGCACCATCGCCTGGTTTAAGCGCTATGGCGGAGAAGACGATCCCATTACCGGTGAAGAGTTTCTGTATTCAGTTGAATCGGTCGCTCTGAAAGCACCCAATAAGTTGGTCTTCGGTGGCTTCATGGAAGGCGTCTGTGACTTCGACCAAGGCATTGGCGATGGCACGCTCGATGTGCCGAACAGCAGCAGCGGTAATTCATTTTTGGTAACGCTCAACCTCACACAAGACCCCGGCGATCTAG
>JAURKF010000026.1 GCA_030831885.1 Flavobacteriales bacterium | reverse complement strand
CCCGAAAATGAAGAATAACATGGAAGTGCAGAAGAACAAAGTACAGCTGTACAGCAATCAGGTATTCATTACGGATGAAGTCAAGAATATCCTCCCCGATTTCCTGACACTACTGCACGGTGTGATTGATTCACCCGATATCCCACTCAACGTATCGCGCAGCTACTTGCAGCAAGATGCCAACGTGAAGAAGATTTCGAGCCATATTACCAAGAAAGTAGCCGACAAGCTTCAAAGCATGTATAATAATGACCGAGCCGATTATGAAAGCAAGTGGGACGACATTGGCGTGTTCATTCATTACGGCATGCTCACCGACGATAAGTTTTATGAAAAGGCGGAGAAGTTCTCATTGCTGAAAACAACCAACAATGCCTATTTCAACCTGGAAGATTTCAAAGAGAAAATCAAGGATTCCCAGAAGGACAAAAAAGGCGACACCATCGTACTATACGCAAACAACAGCGAAGAACAGTACACCGCAATTCAAGCGGCCGGAGAGCGCGGCTGGGAAGTCGTGCTGCTCGATGGCCCATTGGCGTCTCATTATATTTCAAGGCTTGAACAGAAGCACAGCGGTCTGCGTTTCAAGCGTGTGGATGCCGATGTAATGGACAAGTTGATTGAGAAGGATGAAAACACCAGCTCTGCCCTTTCCGACGATCAGAAGAAGAGCATTACAACAGCGCTTGAAAAGATTATTGATGCCAAGAAGTATCATGTCGAGTTTGCAAACCTATCGCCTACCGAAGCTCCTTTTGTTGTAACACAAAACGAGTTCATGCGCCGCATGAAAGAGCAGAGTGCTATGGGCGGCGGAGGATTCTACGGTACCTTGCCGGATAGCTATAATCTCGTAGCCAACGCCAACCATCCATTGTTTGGCAATACCGTAATCGACAGCGAAGGTCAAACCGTACTCAATGAATCGAAAGTGAAACAGGCCATCGATTTGGCGTTGCTTAGTAAGGGACTACTGAAAGGTGAAGAGCTTGCGAATTTCGTGAATCGAAGTTTGCAGGAAATATAGAAAATGTCGAATGTGTTGTGAAAAAATAGCCCACGAATGAATTCGTGGGCTATTTTGTTAAAGGGAGCATTACCCCCATTATTTAGTACCCAGAGAATTTCCGTCATTACCTCTAATCAGTATTTCATTGCTCGCTTCAAATTGAAACCACACACACCATAACAGCGTGAGCCATCCCAGTTTTCGGCAATGAGGTCGTCGTTGCACCTTGATTTTTTCAAGCTGTCCATTAGATATTCCGAAATTAACTGACATTACAAACACGAAAATTAGATTTGATTCAATCGCTTATTCAGTTCGTTTAAGGGTATCGCGTAAGAGCCAAATATTTCTTCGATGAGGTCATTCACCACTTGCTCATCATACACGTGTGAAGTAAGGTTGCGGCTTTGTATAGACTCAAACCATTTTTCTCCATCGCTGATCAATTCTACCTCGAGCGCCTTGCGAAAAACATCCCGTGACCCATACAAATCTGCAGTTCCCTGATACCGAAAATAATCTTGCAACGTCTTCCAAGCCAATTCATGGGTGAATTCGAATGCCTGAACCAACCCTTGTTTTTCCAGCTTGCTAAGCGAACGAGTTTGCATCTATTCAATCGCTTCATTGAACTGAATCAGCGCACGGTCGTAATCCTGAAGCCATTGTTTCCAGCGAATATCAAGATTATCCATAAAGCGAAAGTGAAAAAATTTCCGGAATAATTGAATGATTATTCATGTAGTCACTTAAACGTACAAAGTACCCATTTTTATTTGACTCGGTCACCTTAACGCTAGTGAAACAGACAACCTATAAGTTTCACAACGCAGAAACACGCTATGTAAGACAAACCCTCCTCCCCTATCTTTGCTCAAAACAACGCCGTTCCATCGCTGCGCCTTGTGCGCAGAGGAAAGTCCGGGCTGCAGCGGGCACCGAACCCTTTGAAAAGCGGGGGCTTCAGGCGCCAATGCTAATAGCACCTCGCAGCTCGGCCATCTCATGGCATAAGTGGAATAATTTATTGCTTTTATATTCCAAGAACAGTTTTGAGTTTCGCGTAATGGAAAATGAACTCCTACCTTCCATCGAAAATCGAATCCTCACCATTCGAGGAGTGCAAGTCATGTTGGACCGAGATTTAGCCAAGCTCTATGGAGTCAGTACTTCAAGACTGAATGAACAAGTCAATCGAAATAGTCGTAGGTTTCCTGCTACGTTTTGTTTTCACTTAACAAGCGAAGAGGTAAAGGAATGGATATCGCAAAATGCGACATCCAAATCTATCCGAATGGGCATGCGCAAACCACCGAGAGCATTTACAGAAATGGTGTGGCAATGGCTTCATCGGTTCTCAACTCATCGCATGCCGTGGAAGCTAGCGTTCAAATCGTACAATCATTTATGCTGTTAAGGAAGGCTATGATGAATGGAAGATTACTTAGTGATCGTCTCGCCAACACTGAAAAAATGCTCATCTTCCACGAGCAAAAAATAGAGGACTTATACAAACGAATGGAGGGAATTGAACTTCCTCGACACGGTATTTTCTTCGAAAATCAAATCTTTGATGCCTATGTATTGTTTCACGAAATATTGGGTCGTGCAAACAAGTCTATCGTGTTAGTCGACAACTATGTTGACCAAACCGTATTGCTGCAGTTAACCAAACGACCGGCTCGAGTAACGGCTGCCATATATACCGAGCGTATTTCGGCAACACTGCAGCTCGACCTTTCCAAGCATAACTCGCAATACCCTCCAATCTCCATTCACCGCATAACCCAGGTACACGACCGTTTTCTGATTATCGATGAAAAAGAACTATACCACATCGGTGCGTCCATTAAGGATTTGGGCAAGCGATGGTTTGCATTCTCTCGCATGGATAGCCTGGCAGAAGACGTGAATGAGCGATTGCGCCGGGCCAATAAAAAGTAGCTTTGACGAAAGATTAGTTACAACTCACAAGGTATTTTGTTATCCTGACATTGCCTATTACAAGTGCAGAAGCGGATTCAATGCTGATGGCTAAATCCATCCCTAGGGTTTCCTTTGCTTCACGGATTGGTCGTTGGGTAAGACTTTGCGAAGACAAGCATACGCGCGCTACGCCAAATACAACACAAGCTAAAAACAGCCCTCCTCCCCTATCTTTGCCCAAAACAACGCCGTTCCATCGCTGCGCCTTGTGCGCAGAGGAAAGTCCGGGCTGCAGTGGGCACCGCACCCTGTGAAAAGCGGGGGCTTCATGCCGGAAACAGCATGATGACAGATAGTGTTGCAGAGAT
>JAURKF010000239.1 GCA_030831885.1 Flavobacteriales bacterium | reverse complement strand
TCCTTTCATGATCTTATCGTCCGAAATATTTATCTTCTTTATCGTCGCGTCCGGCATCTTCCAGCGCGTATTCTTTGCGCAGCGGATGGTAGTTCATCTCATCCATATTGAGGATGCGGCGCAAATCGGGGTGGCCCTGAAAACGGAATCCATAGAAGTCGAATGCTTCGCGCTCCATCCAGTTGGCTCCGAGCCAGAGGTCGGTTGCTGTCGGCACATTCAAATCGGCCGAGGACATGAATGTTTTGATGCGCACTCGGTTATTCTTCTCCATGTTGTGCAACTGATATACGAGTGCAAACTCACTTCCCTTGTTTTCTGGGTAATGCACTCCGCACAGGGTCGTGAGGAATTTGAATCCCATGTTTTCGCTGTTCTTCAAAAATTCCAGAACATCGTGAATGCGATTTTTGGCTACCGTGAAAACCGGGAAATCGTAATCGATTTGTGAACCCGTGATATCATTATCGAAGGATTGAAGGAGTGCATCCTTGATGTGATTGTGCAACTCAATGGTTGCAGGCGATGCATTGGGATGTATTTCGTGATGCATTATTCGAGACCGTATTTGGCGAGCATGGCTTTGTATTCGGGTGAGGTGCGGCGAGTGCGCGCCTCATTTTTAGCAAGTTCTTGAATTTTCAAGATGCCATCGAGCACTTGTTCGGGACGCGGCGGACAACCGGGAATGTAAACGTCAACCGGAATGATTCTATCGATTCCTTGAAGTACCGAGTACGTATCGAAAATTCCGCCGCTGCTGGCGCATGCGCCCATGCTTAATACCCATTTTGGCTCAGCCATTTGCTCATATACCTGACGAAGGATAGGTGCCATTTTCTTGGAGATGGTTCCCATCACCATGAGCAAATCAGCTTGGCGCGGCGAAAAACTCAAGCGCTCCATGCCAAAGCGCGACAGGTCGTAGTGTGAAGCCATGGTTGCCATGAATTCGATACCACAACATGAAGTGGCAAACGGCAAAGGCCAGAGAGAGTTGGCACGAGCCAAACCTACTGCCTTGTCGAGACTGGTAGCGAAAAAGCCCTGGCCTTCGAAGCCTTCGGGTTTGTAATCGCTTTTAATATCAACGTTGGTTGTCATCTTGAAAATGAGATTAAACGGAAATGAGTTGATGAGTCATTGGAAACGGGTAAATTATTCCCATTTCAATGCGCCACGGCGAATGATGTAAACGAGGCCTACAATCATCAGCGCCATAAATGAAAACATCTCTAACAATCCAAACACTCCTAGTTCTTTGAAGTTCACCGCCCATGGGTACATGAAGATTACCTCTACATCGAATAGAACGAAGAGAATGGCGACTAAGAAATACTTGATGGAAAAGGGCGATCGCGCATTTCCTTGCACCTCAACACCACATTCGAAAGGGTCGCTTTTTATCCGTGTCTTGCGTCTTGGTCCCAACCAGTGGGTAGCGAGCATGGTAGTGACTACAAATCCTAGAGCAATTGCAGCCATAGCCACGATGGGTAGGTATTGCTCAACCATAGAAGGTGTTGATTCCATAAACTTCCTGAACGTGTTTTTTGAATTGGCCGTAAAATTAAACGGATGCCTAGTATCAACAGCCTAAACAGCTGAATTTTTTCCAAGTTCAAATAGTGTTTTTTCGAAAGGGCTTAAGGCTCCGTGTGGGTAAGTTTGAAGCCTACATCGGTAATGCCTTTCAACGGCGATTGACGCATCCCTTGTCGGATATCAATTTTATATCTGCCGCCTAAAGGAAATTGTTTCGCGCGTTGGTATAGAAATTCATGTTCGTATATGTTGGCCGATGCCGAGCCGAACCAGTGTCCTTGGTCATCTGCGAGGGCGCACTCAACTGTATCGACTGATTTCTTGCCGTTGGGAAATTCCATTTCTACAAAAAAGAAGATATTGCTGAATGCATAATCTTCACGGTTGCGCACGTCGATATAAAAATTGTGGAGCTTAACCGTATCGTTTGTTTCGAATTCAAAATGAATAGGTTCTTCTGCAACCCAGCCCTCGATGTGAATACGCTGATTGCCTTCGAATTCGCTGCGTTTGGAGCAAGCTATTAGGCTCAATGCGCACAATGCCATAAATACTACAATTTTCATGCGGGCGGATTGCTTGGCGGGTTATTATCACCCTGTTGGTTTCCCGAGTTGCCTCTATGCCGTTGGTTACGACGACCTCCGCCTCCTCTTGGGCGATTATCGTTGGAGGGTTGTTTGCCCTGAGCCGCTCCCTCTGAATTTGGCTTAGGGCCTTTTGGTTCGCGCGGTCCGCGATCGTTGCGCGGAGCATTACCCTCGCGAGGTGGACCTTGCTTTGGTCTATCGGGTTGGTTGGGACGATCGGAACGTTCTGAAGTCTGCTTGCCTTCAAGAGCAATTGGTCGTGGACCCTTATCCGTCCTATTACTGGGACCTCTTCCATCTCCTTTGCGTCCTCGGTTTTTGCCGCCACGAGAACGACTTCGAGTTTTATCGAAGCGCGTCAGGCTGTCTTGCCCTACTACTTCTGCAAAATCGGTATCCTTTTCAATGGTTTCTTCGATGAGGAATTGATCAAAATCCGCAATTTCAATTCCCTTTTTATTCTTCTCAAGAATTTCTTTCACCGAGTCAACGCTCAGGGGAAACGGCGCTTCACCGGGTTGCCCGTCGTAGATGAAAAACATGATGCGCTGAAAAATATCGGTTTTGAAATGCGACGCAGTGCCTTTTGGCAAACGAAGGCGGGTATTGACCGATGGAAAATCGCGCAATGCTTCTACATATTGATCGAGTTCGAAGTTTAAACAGCATTTGAGCTTGCCGCACTGCCCTGCAAGTTTGGTTGGATTAAGAGAAAGCTGCTGATAGCGCGCTGCGCTGGTACTGACGGCACGGAAGTCTGTGAGCCAGCTCGAGCAACATAGCTCTCGGCCGCAGCTTCCTATTCCGCCGAGACGACCTGCCTCGAAACGATAGCCAATTTGGCGCATGTCGATTCGAACCCGAAATTCCTCGGCATATTTTTTTATGAGCTCACGAAAATCGACACGATCATCTGCGGTGTAATAGAATGTGGCTTTTGTCTTGTCGCCCTGGTATTCCACATCGCTCAACTTCATTTCCAGTCGCAGTTCACGCGCAATGGTGCGCGCCCGCATCATGGTCGTGTGTTCAACTTTGCGGCCATCCTGCCAGCGGTTGATATCGTCATCGGTGGCTTTGCGAAGTACTTTTTTGATTTCGTAATTATCCTTGACTTCTTTTCGCTTCATCTGGATTTTTACCAGCTCGCCTGTAAGGCTTACAACACCTACATCAAAGCCCGGTGAAACATCCACACAGACCACATCGCCTGAGTATAATTCGAGATTGCCGGTGTTTCGGAAAAAACCTTTTCTGCTGTTCTTGAAGCGAATTTCAACGATATCGAATGGCTTTTGTCCTTGTGGCAATTCCATGCCGGCTAACCAGTCGAATACATCCAGCTTATTACAGCCATAGGTGCCACAGGCACCGTTATTTTTACAACCGCCGGGAAGGCCATTACCGCCGGTTGAACAACTAGAACATCCCATACCAATAGTATAAGGCAGTCAACTTAGTGACGGCCGCGATTATCAACTTCCAAGGCTAATTCAATTAGAATAAGCCATTCATTTCAACTCGGTCAAAAATAGGCAGGAAAATGCTTTAATGAAGCAACGAATATTCTTTTACCAACAAAGAAGGTATTCGTCAGAATGTTTAAGCTTCAGCTTTTCGAACTAGCAGATAATGCAGCTTGAAGGACAGATCGGTGAGCACCAGTTTGGTATAGGCGTTTCGAGATACATCGTGATAAGCTTCTGTGATTTCTTCCATCAATTCTTCTGCATTTAGATCGTTGATGAATGGTGCAAACTTGTCGGAAAAGCTTTTTTCCGAATGATTCAATCTCACAAAGTCGGCTCCGGCATAATTGAGTACCAGGTTTTGCCTTACCTGATCAAGTGCATAGGTCAGAAAATGTTTTTGTTCTTCCCTGTTCAACTTATGCATTTCATCGGCCCAACGTATTATTCCGGTTACATCCTTTTTATAACACATGCGCATCCAGTGCTGAAACTGGATGGCGTAGTTCTCATCGGGGTTTTTTGCATTCAGTAATTGCAAAGCCTTATTCCAGTCACCATGCGCAAAATGCTTTATTTCCTCTGCTTTATCGGGTGGAGCACCTAAATTCAGCAGAGCTTGATGAATAGCATGGTCTTCTACCTTGGGTACATAGATTACTTGAACCCTGGACAAAATGGTTTGAAGAATATTCTCAAGGCTGCTGGCGACGAATAAAAAAATGGTCTTTTCCGGAGGTTCTTCTACGATTTTCAGAAGCTTATTGGCAGTATCCGGTTTCAAGTATTCCGCCATCCAGATAATCTGGAACTTGTATCCGCCCTCATAACTCTTCAGTGAAAGGTGCTGAATGATATTAGCAGCCTCATAAACTGACATGATGAGTTGCTTATTGTCTTCAGTTATCTCATTTCGCCATTCATCGACCGAAGTGTAGGCAGATAGTCGCAGATGATTGCGCCACTGAGTGAGCCAATCGTTGCAGGTTGTTTTCTCACTGCCTTCGTTCTTATTAAAGAAAGGAAAGGTGAAGTGCATGTCAGCAAATTGAAGCTGATCTATTTTTTTACAGGTAGGGCAACTACCGCAGGAATCTATTTCCGTGCGGTTCGGACATGCGATGTATTGAGCAAAGGCCAATGCAAGAGCCAGGTTTCCGCTGCCTTCCGGACCAAGGAACATCAATGCGTGAGCAATTCTTCCTTCGCGAAAAGCGCCGGTGAGTCGTTCTTTGAGTTCGGATTGTCCGATTACTTGAGCGAATTGCATAATTTGAAACGTGAGCGAAAATACTACACCACGGTCTCAATGAAACACTGCGTGAAGAACATCGAGTGATTTGATTTCGCGAAGGTTGCTAAGGTGAAGCTTTAAATACGTGACCAGTGCCTGAAGCAATTCACGGCGTATAGAGCTGTGCAATTCAATTTGCTGAGCTTGCGGCCATTCTAGGTCCAAGAGCTGATGAAGAACTTCAGTAACTTCAGATGCTAAATAATCGGGATGACCAGGGGTTGCATCAACGAATAATCCTTGTCGCAAATCGAAATATTGCCCTGAGCTCTTCATTGGGTAAAATCCATAATGCCGGGTAATTTCAATCAGCCACCAAACATGGAAGTTTTTTACATCCACTGCGTCATCAAGCAAGATGATTGAGTTTTTCAAGAATTCAAATAGGGAGTCATTTCCGTAATCCTCGGCAAGCGTTTTAGCGAGCAGCTCATTCATGAAAAAGGCTATGGCTATTTTAACAGGGTCAGTTCCAAGGTTGTGCAGTGGTGATACCAGCCGAGGAGATAGGGGCGTGATGAATTTGTTAACCTCTTGGAAATTACAGTCAAATTCGATTATCCTCAACGGCTGGAAGATGTGATGCATGGATGCATTAGGGCGCCTTGAATTTCGGATAACACATGATTTATAGCCTATTTCTTTGCATAAGAGCCTAACGATAAGCTTATTGTCTGTGTGACGAATAGTTTGAATAACTATACCTTCAGTAGTCAAATGCATGCGGGATTGTTCAATTCACACGATTAAGTTCAAATCTCAAGGCAAAATTTGATTTCTATTGAATTAACACCACCACCTTTGGAACGAATTACAGGTGTTACTTTAGCGTCCGTAAATGTACCGTGATAGTTGTTTCGGGTACATCAAAAAATTTGGTGATAACAAAATCACCCTCTATTTATAGAGTAAGGAGAGCATCACCCCAGGTGATGTTTGTTTAAAGTTAGGTTAGGCAGGGCAATCTTCGGGTTGCCCTGTTGCTTTTTATACGTTTAAAAAGAAACGGACTGATTGTTATTTTGAATAGTGTGAGCTGTTTTTTGTATTTATGTAACTTATTTGCTTTGCCGAGCGTACATCTAACTACAGATCCAAAAGCACCGTTAACGAAATCATCAATACCTTGTCCAAACGAAACACATCTAAAACAATGAAAACAATCTATTCCATTCTCTGCTTGGCTCTCATGCCTTTCATTGTTGTCGCTCAGGCGCCTGCAGGTGTTTCATCAGGTCTCACTGTCTGGCTGAAACCGGATGCAGCAGGAATTACACCGGTATCTGATGGCACAGCTGTGCAGACATGGAATGATGTCAGCGGCTTGTCTAACCATGCAACTCAAACTACACCTGCTAGTCAGCCTCTGTATTACAATGACGTCTTTAATGGAAACCCCGCACTTAACTTTTCTTCCAGCCGTTTTTTAAATATCGATTTTTCTGAAATCGATAACACCAATTACACAATAATTACCGTAAGTAAGAGGGCTCAAGCAACAGGAACAGTGTTAAGCATGTTGGGTACAGTTTCGGGCCAAGGATTGAGGTTGTTTTATCCGAGTTCAACCAGCGCACGTTACCTTCAATATACCAATTGGACAAGTATGACGATTTCTGCTTATGGTGCATCGGAGCTACCGTGTATTTTGGCATGCCAGTTTAGCACAACTGCAGGAAAGAAAATGTGGCGGGTACACAATGGTCTAAGTACAAACAAACTATTGGCTAATACTACCCGCTATGCTTCAACAGGGCAAGGACGTATTGGCCGAAGTGAAGCAACTGATTACTTCAATGGTCTTATTGCTGAGGTAATTGTTTACAACCGCGTTCTCACGAGCACTGAAGTTAAGCAGATTCACACCTATTTATCCGTGAAATACGGACTTCCTATGCCGATTGTTGAGCATACGTATCCATTAGATGCCACCTTTCATAATGATGTGTTTGGAATAGGTGCATCAAATGCGAGCGTCCTGAGTCAAACGACTTCTGAGAGTGCAGCTTTGGATGACATTCTTCGCATGAGCAACCCATCAGGCATGAACGATGAAGAATATCTATTCTGCGGAAACGATAATGCCGCAACGACTTTTGGTGCCTATGTAGGCGCAAATTGCACAGTCAATTCAATTATGGCTCGCGACTGGAAATTTCGTCAGGTAGGGGATGTAGGCACTGTTGATTTGCGTTTTGACCTAACAGGTATCGCAGGGGTGACGCCTTCTCAGCTGAGGTTGCTGGTGGATTTAGATGGCGATGGCTATGATGATGAAACCCCTCTTACAGGAACTTATTCTGCTCCCTATTTTACAGTAACAGCTGTGAACATTCCGAATAATGCAAAGGCAACTTTGTGTCAATCCGTTGATCATTACTACGCGGTGGTTTCCGGTCAGTCAACCGATGCTATTTGGGCCGATTCCCCGACAGGTACTCCAGGATTCCTTCCAGGGGCTTGCGCAGGTATGAACCTAACTATTAAGGCAGGTGCAGTGGTCGATAATACATTGTCCTCGCTAGTTTGCCGAAACATTACTGTAGAAGCCGGGGGAACTTTCAATGCAGGTGCAACTGCCACTCAAACCATCACTGTGAATGGAAATATTACCGTCAATGGAGTTTGGAACGATGGGAGCTGCATTCTTTATCTAAACGGCACAACAGCGCAGAACGTCTCAGGAACAGGATATCTGCGTGCTCAAGAATGTAATATCACCAATACAGCAGGAGTTACTCTGAACAATCTAGGGCTTATAGTTTATGGTAATATGACTCTAAGTTCAGGTGGTGTAATCAATACAAACAACAAGCTTACATTGTGGTCGGATGCGTCCGGAACGGGAGAAATTCAGTCGTTGGCAGCCGGAACAGTAAATGGAGAAGTAAACGTGCGCCGATATCGTCCGTCTGGTCCTGTAGGCTGGGTGAATTTCTCAAGTCCTTTACAGAATGCAATTGTGGAGGATTGGGATAATGATATTACCACGACCGGTTTTGTTGGATCCGATTATCCTGCGAATAGTTTTAATAGTGTAAGGTATTACGACGAGACTATTGCTGGAGCGAAGGATCAAGGTTACACCGGTGTAACCAGCGATTTAAACCCCTTAGTACCCGGACGTGGATATTATGTATATCTGCCTTCCGGAGCTGCTACTCTTACCGCCCGCGGTATCATCAATAGCGGCGACGTTAATCTAGATGTGCAGTACACCCCGAATGGCGCAGGTGCCGGTTGGAATTTGGTAGGTAATCCATATCCTGCAACGATCAACTGGGATTCACCTTCTTGGACAAAGACCAACATGAATAATGCGGTATATATCTATCGCGCGAGTATCAACCAATACGCGTCCTACATAGGAGGGATTTCGACCAATGGAGGCAGCGCCCTCATTGCACCTGGTCAGTCGTTTTTTGTGGAAGCGAACGCAGCTTCTCCGGCTCTCGTCGTGAGAGAAAATTGTAAATCGCTAAGTGCGGGAACCTTCCGCGCGATGCAATCAAATCCGGATATTCTCTCGGTTCGAATGAGCATGAACGAATGGCAAGACGAATTCATTCTCGTGAGCAATGATGCTGCTATGCGTAACTTCGATTCTGCCATGGATGCAAAGAAGCTGCGAAGCCCCGTGGATGAGGCCCCTTATATGGCTATCATCGATGGTTCAGGGGAGCATCTTTCGATTAAGAATATTGCTATCACAAATGAAGAGCAAATTATTCCCGTTCGAATTGAAGCAGGAGTGGGTGGCATATACAAGTTGGAGGTGTCAGGACTGAACAAGTTTGCGCGAGGTGCTCGTATTACGCTTGAAGATGTATTTACCCATGCGGTATATGTCCTGAATGAAGGAGAAATAATTGAATTGCCTGTTGTTGCCGGAGATAAGTTACAGCGCTTTCAATTGCGCATTGGTGCTGCACCTGAGGCTTTGCGTGATGCTGCAGCAAGTCAAAGCATGGTGATTGAAACCAGCAACGAAGTGAATGAAGGAGAAGATAATTTGCAGCTTGAGGTTGTTCAGGGCGATGAGGAGCTGGATCGCATCAGCACTATTACTGAAACTGAATTTGCAGCTGACGTTACCGCAACCATTTCAAACAATTCTGTGCTACTTAATTTGATGTTTGATGAAATCAGGAATATTCGAATCAGCGCATACAATGTATTAGGTCAGCAATTGATAGAGCCAATTGTGGGTCAGTTCGGAAGGCAAACAGTCTCCCTAGGAGATTATAGATACGCATCCAATAGCTTAATTGAAGTAACAGATATCAACACTGGTGAGCGCACCCTTATAAGGATGGGTAAATAGGTCTGCACCGCATTGGCGAAGGAATAATGGTCTCGGCATAGCCGAGACCATTTTTTTTTCATCTTTGTCCTATGGAAGATGGCTTATTCGAAACGCTGCTATACATTTTTATAATCGCTGTAGTAGCAGCTACGGGCTTGGTGCTTTACCGCAAGGAAATTACTTTTTTGCTTAAGGCAAAAACATGCGAAGGAAAAATTGTCAATTGGATGTCGGCGGTAATTGGAGGTAAGAGGTTTTATTATCCAATGATTGAATACACCCCTGAAGGTTTTGAGCGAAAATTATTTCGCGCAGAGGACCGCTGTGAAGGCGAGCCTCTCTATGAGCCCGGAACTTCTGTAATCATCAAATATCTGCAATCGGATATTGAATACCGCAAGGTTATTTACCCCAAAAAATGAGTTAAACCTTCACACCTTCTTTCAGGCAGGTGAGCAAGTGAACAGCACGGCGGAGTTCAATCACGTGGTCAAACGACATACGCAGGCTGCTCTCTTTTTCATACATTTTTCCCAGCGATGGATTTTGCTTAATGAATTCCAATACATGCGAGAATTTTTCGCTTTGATAAAAAGGCGATTTTTCTTGTGAGATGAAGTATCCGATCATTTTTCCGCTTTTCAGTACGAGTTTTTCGAAGCCTATTTCACGCGCTAGCCAGCGCAGACGCATTGTTTCGATCAGTGCAACTGTCGGCTTGGGAATTTCACCAAATCGATCTGTGAGATGAGCGGTGAACGCTTCCATTCCTTCTTCGGTTGAAATGTCATCCAATTCTTTGTAAAGCGAAATACGTTCTGTAATGCTGCTCACATAGTCGTCGGGAATCAGGATTTCAAAATCAGTTTCAAGCACTGTTTCCTTGACGAAACTTTGGGAACGCTGAATTTCCTCTTCATATAATTCTTTGAAATGCTCTTGCTTCAATTCATCGATGGCTTCATTGAGGATTTTCTGATACGTTTCAAAACCAATGTCATTTATAAAACCACTTTGTTCGCCGCCTAGCAGATTGCCTGCACCGCGAATGTCAAGGTCGCGCATGGCAATGTGAAGTCCTGATCCGAGGTCGCTGAATTGTTCAATGGCCGACAAACGTTTGCGCGCGTCTTCTGTGAGCATATGAAGTGGCGGACAAAGAAGGTAGCAGAATGCATGCTTGTTATTTCTGCCAACGCGTCCGCGCAATTGGTGCAAGTCACTCATGCCGAAGTGATGTGCATCGTTTATGATAATCGTGTTGG
>JAURKF010000238.1 GCA_030831885.1 Flavobacteriales bacterium | reverse complement strand
TGTCGGACATTTTCATTCAAGGTGAGGCTCTTGACGTAACCGGCGGTTCACCCATTTTATTCCAGCACTTGTTCTGGTTTTTGGGTCACCCGGAGGTATACATCGTATTGCTTCCTGCGTTGGGTATTTCATCAGAGATTATCTCCACCAACTCGCGTAAACCAATCTTCGGATACAAGGCGATGGTGGGATCTATTTTGGCCATTGGTTTCTTGTCGTTCATTGTGTGGGGGCACCACATGTATGTAACAGGTATGAACCCATTCCTTGGCTCTGTGTTCGTATTTACGACACTGCTCATCGCGATTCCTTCAGCGGTAAAAGCGTTTAACTATATCACGACGCTCTATCAAGGAAACATCCGATTCACTCCCGGAATGTTGTTCTCGATTGGTCTTGTTTCAACCTTCGTAACCGGCGGATTGACAGGTATCATCCTCGCTGACTCTGCACTCGATGTGAACGTGCACGATACGTATTTCGTAGTGGCGCACTTCCACATCGTAATGGGTATGTCGGCAATCTTCGGAATGCTGGGTGGTATTTATCACTGGTTTCCAAAAATGTACGGTCGCATGATGAATACGAAACTGGGATACGTGCACTTCTGGTTTACGTTAGTTTGCGGTTTCGGTGTGTTCTTCCCTATGCACTTCGTAGGAATGGCCGGAGCGCCACGTCGATACTACGACTACTCACAGTTTGAATTCCTTGATTGGGTAATGGACCTGAATCCGATTATTTCAACGTTTGCAATCGTAGGAGGTGCTGCCCAGTTGCTCTTCCTGTTCAACTTCTTCCACAGTATGAAGTATGGTCAGGTAGCGGCTCAGAATCCTTGGGGCTCAAATACTCTGGAGTGGACAACTCCGGTGAAGCATATTCACGGAAACTGGCCTGGAGCTATACCTGAGGTTCATCGTTGGGCCTACGACTACAGTAATCCGGATCATGAAGAAGATTTTGTGCCGCAAGTGGTTCCACTCAAGCCGGGTGAACAAGCGCACTAAAACGTATAGATATTTTCAGGACCCGCCCGTGAGGCGGGTCTTTTTTTAATTCTACTTTTGTTTATGCGCAATTTTTTTCTCTCGCTGGTTTTGCTGTCTTCAATGTTCAGCCTGAATGCGCAGACGTTCAACCTGAGCGACTCGTTGAGAGATGTTTTTAAACAACGAGTAACACCCTGCTTCAAATTCGATACACGCAATTCATTCATTACGGGAAGCACCGCAAAGATTTATGGTATTAAAGCAGGTGTAACTTTTGGAACGCGACTCAGCGCTGGGTTTGGCTATAACTTTATTGGCACTGAATTACAAGAGGAGTTGATAAACGATGGAAGATGGACTCGAGCTGATATTCGGATGAATTATTTGGCTCCGTTTATCGAATACAATTTCTTTCAGCGAGGCCCATGGGAAGTTACCGCTCCTATTCAGTTCGGTGTGGGCAATAGTTTTTTGCGTGTTACTTCTGATGAGGGCACAACTATTCTCAACAAGGGTCGGGTTGTTTTATATGAGCCCGGTATGGCTTTCGAATTTAAAATACTTCGCTTAATAGGTGTGGGTGTGGGATTTGGGTATCGAATTATGCTGAAGAACAATAAGGGGATTCAGCAGCAATTCACTTCGCCTGTTTATACACTGCGTTGTCGATTGATATTTGGAGAGGTATATTCGCGCTATAAGAAATATACTGAAGAACAAACTACGGAATGAGCGAGGATTTTAATATTCGGGATGAAGCAGAGAGCCCTGAAAGAGAGCTAGATCGTGTGTTACGCCCGAAGACGTTCGATGATTTTACAGGGCAACGTCAAGTGCTCGAAAATCTGGAGGTGTTTGTTAAGGCGGCCAAATTGCGCACAGAGGCACTTGATCATGTGTTGCTGCATGGCCCGCCGGGATTGGGGAAAACGACCTTAGGTCACATCATTTCGAATGAAATGGGAGTGAGTATCAAGACCACTTCCGGGCCCGTTTTAGATAAGCCGGCTGATTTGGCGGGCTTACTCACAAACCTTGAAACGAACGATATACTTTTCATTGATGAAATCCATCGATTGAGTCCTGTGGTAGAGGAGTATTTGTACTCTGCTATGGAGGACTATTGTATCGATCTGGTAATCGATACCGGCCCCAATGCACGGTCTGTACAAATCAAATTGAATCCATTCACTCTTATTGGGGCAACAACACGAAGTGGTTTGCTTACTGCTCCGCTGCGCGCACGCTTTGGCATTAATGCGCGTCTTTCGTATTACGATGCACGCACGCTTACCGATATCGTGCAGCGTAGTGCTGATATCCTTAATATGGAAATATTGGAAGATGCTGCATATGAGGTAGCGCGCAGAAGTCGTGGTACGCCTCGTATTGCCAACGCATTGTTACGTCGTGTGCGTGACTTCGCGCAAATAAAGGGCAACGGCAAATGCGATTTGGAAATAACGCAATTTGCGTTGAATGCACTGAATGTCGATACGCTTGGGCTCGATGAAATGGACCACAAAATTCTATTTACTATCATCGATAAATTCAACGGCGGGCCGGTTGGTTTGAACACGGTGGCAACTGCCGTGGGCGAAGATTCCGGAACGATTGAAGAAGTATATGAGCCGTATTTGATTCAGGAGGGCTTTATCATGCGCACGCCACGCGGCCGACAGGTCACTGAATTGGCATACAAACATCTGGGCAAACTCAAAGGTGGGCGTTCGGGAGAATTGTTCTAATGGCGACACACTCCGATTTACGAGCTTCGCAAAACGCTCGTCATATAAAGGCACTTGCTCAGGAACTGGGGTTTTCGTTTTGTGGAATTTCAAAAGCCGGATTTTTAGAGGAAGAAGCACCACGGCTTGAAACCTGGCTGACGAAGCGAATGCATGGAGAAATGTCGTACATGGAAAATCATTTCGATATGCGGCTCGACCCAAGACTACTTGTGCCCGGCGCCCAATCGGTTATTTCACTGCTCTTCAACTATTATCCTGATGCAACAGATAAGATTAAAGACGGAGCATTAAAGGTTTCGAAATATGCCTGGGGAGAAGATTATCACTACGTTGTAAAGGATCGGCTGAAGCAGTTGTTGCAGCAGTTACGCGAGCATGTAGGCGCGGTTGAAGGCAGGGCATTTGTCGATTCGGCTCCCGTGTTGGATAAAGCATGGGCATCGCGTAGTGGATTGGGTTGGATTGGCAAAAACACCAACCTCATCAATAAACGACAGGGATCATTTTTTTTCGTGGCTGAATTAATTGTTGACCTTGAGTTAGAGGCCGATGGACCAGTGAAGGACCATTGCGGCACTTGCCGCGCGTGCATCGATGCATGCCCTACCGAAGCTATTGTAGAACCGTATGTTGTGGATGGCAGCAAGTGCATCTCTTATTTTACTATTGAGTTGAAGAAAGAACTTCCGGCAGAATGGGTGACGAAAATGGACGGCTGGTTATTTGGCTGTGATGTATGTCAGGATGTTTGTCCGTGGAACCGATTTTCAGTTGTGCACAATGAGCCACGCTTTTCTCCGCGCGAGCAATTGCTCCAAATGACATCAGGCGAATGGAAGGACTTGACGGAAGAAGTGTTTGGCGCCATTGCACGCAGATCACCGCTTCAGCGAAAAGGTCTTGATGGGCTGCGCAAAAACGCTGAATTACTGGGCTCCCATTCATATGGTGGTAAATGATTGAAGCAGTCTATAAAAATGCGTTCTGCTCTAATTACCTTTGAGCGGTTAATTGACCAATTAAAGGATGACACAGATTAAATCAGCGAAGAGCACCTTGCTCAATGCATCAGGAATAACTCTTTTTTATAACGACGAATTATCGAAACTTACCGAACTCGATAAACAGCAGCTTACTTTTTTCAAAAAGGAAATTGAAAACGAGAAGGACGTAATTACACTGCAGGAGTTGGGAATGTACAATTACTTTTTGCCACTGAAAAAGGAAGCGGCAACACCGGAGGTGCTTGAGAAATTGCGCATGAAGGGAGCCTCGTTGCTTGCCCTTTTAAATGGCGCAAAGGCATCGGAAGTGTGCATCACCAACCTCACAGGTGAAAAGGAATTGTCGCTGGCTTTAGCGGAAGGTGTGGCATTGGCGAATTATCAGTTTTTGAAATATTTCAAAGACAGAAAGAAGCGTCAATCATCCATGAATACCATTCACATCGCAGACAAGTACGTAACGGCAAAGGATGCAGAGGCGTTGCAAAACGTGGTAGAAGCTACGTTGGTTGCGCGCACACTCATCAATGAACCTGTTTCGTACCTCACGGCAGTGCAGTTTTCCAAGGAGATGCAGAAAGTTGGAAAAGATGCGGGCTTTAGTGTGAAGGTGTTGGGCAAAAAGGAAATTGAAGCGAAAAAGATGGGCGGTTTACTGGCGGTGAATGCCGGAAGTATTGATCCGCCTACGTTTACAGTGATGGAATACAAGCCCGAGAAGGCTCGCAATAAAAAACCGATTGTACTTGTAGGCAAAGGAGTTGTATTTGATACAGGCGGTTTGAGCTTGAAGCCTACACCGAACAGCATGGATGAAATGAAGTGCGACATGAGCGGAGGCGCTGCAGTGGTAGGGGCGATGATGGCTATTGCAAAAAATGAATTGCCTGTTCATGTAATTGGATTGGTGCCGGCCACCGACAACCGCCCCGGCATGAACGCCGTGTGCCCGCAGGATGTAATCACTATCAGTGATGGCACTACGGTAGAAGTTCTCAATACGGATGCAGAAGGTCGCCTTATCCTCGCCGATGCACTTGTATGGGCGCAACAATACAAGCCCGAAGTGTGTATAGATCTTGCAACACTTACAGGTGCAGCCGTGAGAGCTATCGGCACATACGCTAGTGCGGTCATGGGAACCGCTGAGCGCAAAGTGATGGACCAGCTTGCTGAGAGCGGCATGCATGTATGGGAACGCACCGTGCAGTTTCCTCTGTGGAAGGACTATGGTGATGAAATGAAGAGCGATATCGCAGATCTCAAGAACCTCGGCGGATCCTATGCAGGGCAAATTTCTGCTGCGAAGTTTCTTGAACACTTTACAGATTATCCGTGGATACATATCGACATTGCCGGTCCGGCTTACAGCAACGGAGCAAGCGGCTACCGCACCAAAGGTGGCTCAGGCGTAGGTGTGCGTATGCTGTATGATTTCATTCTCAAAAATTACTGCTAAGATTTATATCACATGAGTGATCAAAAAATACGCGTGGCCGTTACCAGCGGCGATATCAATGGTGTTGGATTGGAAACGGTCATCAAGGTTTTTTCAGATCCTCGCATGGCTGAGTCTATTACACCCATTCTATACGCCCATCCTGATGTAATCAAAGCGCATCGCAAGGCAGTGAACGTAGAGGACTTTCAGTATAACACGGTGGCAAGCGCATCGGATGCAATTGCCAAAAAGGTAAACCTTGTGAACGTTTGGAAAGACTTTAAAGGTGTAGTCGAGTTTGGCAAGCCAACCAAAGATGCAGGCATGTTCGCGTTTAAAAGCCTTGAAGCTGCTGTTGCTGATTTGGCAAGCAACAAGGTGGATGTCATTGTTACTTCACCCATCAACAAGGATACAATACAAAGCGATTCGTTCAAATTTCCCGGACATACGGAATACCTAGCAAAGTTTGCCAACACAGAAAAAGTGCTGATGTTTTTGGTAAGCGACTCGCTGCGTGTCGGCATTGTGACAGGACACGTGCCTTTGAAGGATGTTTCGCAACACATCTCCAAGGAACGTATACACGAGAAGTTACAATTGATGAATGAAAGCCTTGTGAAGGATTTTGGTGTTAACCGTCCTCGCATTGCCGTGCTTGGATTGAATCCGCATGCAGGCGATAATGGCTTACTTGGCACCGAGGAAAAGGACATCATTATTCCGGCTATACGTGAAGCTTTTGAAAAAGGAATGATGGTGTATGGCCCATTTGGAGCCGATGGCTTCTTCGGTAGCGGCGGATACAAGCGGTATGACGCGGTGTTGGCTATGTATCACGATCAGGGATTGGCTCCGTTTAAAGCGCTGGCGTTCGAGCACGGAGTAAATTTCACAGCGGGACTCCCCGTTGTGCGCACTTCACCGGACCATGGAACGTGTTTCGATATTGCAGGACAGGGAATCGCTGATGAGTCTTCTTTGCGCGCCGCGATTTTCGCCGCATGCGATGTCTATAAGCAACGCAAGTCCTTTCGTGAGTATGGATTGAATCCGTTGCGCAGACAAGATGTGCGCGATTCGAAGGACGATCAGCGCGAATGATTAGTCACTGAATTAAGGTGAAGATTCTCATTCTCACATTGGGTAAAACAAGCGCAGCATATTTGCGCGAAGGCATTGCAATCTATCAGGAGCGACTGAAGCACTATGCAAAGGTCGAATACAAAGAGTTGCCGGATGTGCCTGCGAAAGGCTTAACCCATGAGCTCTTGAAGGAGCGCGAAGGCGAACAATTCCTGAAGCAAATCAAGACAGAAGATACCGTATTACTTCTCGATGAAAATGGGGACCATTTTTCTTCGCGTGCCTTTGCTGAGATGCTGCAGCGCCGTATGAACAGTGGAGCCAAACAATTGGTGCTTATTATCGGCGGAGCATTTGGTTTTTCCGAAGCTATGTATGCACGCGCAAATGGAAAGATTTCATTTTCAAAAATGACCTATTCACACGAGATGATTAGACTCTTACTCGTGGAGCAGTTGTATCGAGCGCATACTATTCTCAAGGGCGAGAGTTACCATCACGATTAATGAGAAATTACCAGTGATTAGTGAATGGTGAATAGTGAGGCAACAGGCTTCACTATTCACTATTCACTATTCACCATTCACTAATCACTTGTCCTTACTTATTTCACAATAAGTCGTGTGCTCTGAGATGATTCTCCGCTGCGAATTTCAATCGTGTAAATTCCTGCGCACAAATCGTGATTGAGAGCAATTAGATTTAATCCGCCATTCAGATTTTCTTGTGAGCTGAATACAATTTTGCCGGTCATATCGAGTACATTCAATTGTGCAGTTGTTGGACGAGAAGCGTGAGTTTTGACAACTACGCGACCTTCTGATGGGTTGGGGAATACCGACAATTCGAACGTTGCGTTGTTTGCCTCTTCTACAGAAGTTCCAACTAGGGAAGTTTCTGATGTGAAGGAAGGGCATTCATTGAACTGCTGAATTTCCACACTGTAGTTACCTGAAGTTGTCCAGTTGTAAGTTGCATTTGTTGCACCCGCAATCGGATTGCCATCCAAATACCATTGATAGCTCTGCGCCGGATCGATGCATGTAAGCGTTGAGTTGTTGAACGTAAACTCCGGAGTGAAAGGAGTTAAGTCAGCAAAACGAATGTAACATGGATACGTTACTTGATCGATAAACGCATTGCGGTTGTGCTGCTCGTATTGAATGTATTCGTTGCGAGTGATTTCCCAGCTGTCGGGCAAATCCTGAAAGTGCCACTGCTTCAGCAAATGTTCGTTTTGACCATACTGGATGGTAAGTGAAATTTGCTCGGGCAAACTGAAGTCATCGGCCGCCGTGTTGTTTTTGGCTGCATGATACATCACCGCACGCGCAGCATTTCCCTTGAAGCTATCGCGCATTTCGTAAACGGTTTGTCCCAAGCTATTGGTGCCAAGTTTACAATCCTGATACGTGCTGGTAGGATTTACTACTTCACCATAAGGATAATTGCTGCGCACAGCATTTACTTCATTTTGCCAAACCGGTGAGAGGTTGTGTAGATCACTTACTTCTGGCGACTGATCGAAACTTGCATCGAAATAGGTGGGCATCCAGCTTTGTGGGAAGTGGTGCTCGCGGCTGAGACTAGTCCACTGGAAGCCTGCTTCAAACAAATAGGGTACGCCGCTATACTGACACTCAACCATGTTTTGAGTTGCGCCATTCACTACGGTATCGCGCACATAGAAATTATTGATGAGTGTGCTGATGTAGTTGCTGTAGTAAATCTGGAAATAATTGGAAGGATTCATCAAGGTGGTTAGATCTGTAACTAGCGATGGGCTATTAAGGTTAATACCATTGTAAAGTGCTCCAAAGTTGGGTGCAGGAGTATCTACAGAAGAGGATGTTGGCGAAGTAGTCAGGTAATTTTCAAACCCGGACTGGCCATTGAAAGCAAAGACAGCAAGATAATATGTGAAGCCGGCTTCGATACCGCGGGCATCAAATGATGCTGCGTTGCCAACATAAACCACTTGCGAACTACCAATCCACTGACCGCGCACATAGCCTGTTCCGTCGGTTGGAGTCTCACTTACAGGAGCTCCCTTTTTGCGCAGAACGATGTAGCCATCCGCAGGTGAAGCGGCTGCTGTTATGGATGTCTGAAAATCCCAGGAGCGCACATTGTCAAACGTTACAGCGGAGGCTTGTGCTGAAGGCTCAGTAGCTAATCCGCCTGATATCGCGTACAAATTGATGGAGTATTGAGGCTCGCTGCTATCATCGCTATTGATGGTGATAGTGCAATAATGTGATCCATTTGCAGATGGAGAAAAATTAACTGTCAATGTTTCAGCGCCTAAAGCAGCTACTGAAGTTGGCGCTGATGCCAGGGAAAACTCTGATGCGTTGGCTCCAGTAATTGTAACGTCGCTTATCGCAAGCGGGGAGCTTGAACCAAGGTTCTGAATGGTGAAGTTCTGCTGCGTGGATCCTCCCATGAAGTAAGTAATACCACTGGGCACGTTATTCGAACCATCGGTTACATTGATTTCCTGCGCTGCGCCTGCAGTGGGCATTGCGAGGGTGATTTCATCGAGCGCCACGTTATGACCTGAAATTTTCTCGGTGAAATACCAGCGGATATAGCGAGTGCTCGCGGCCGGATTATCAGTAAATAAAGTGAAGGCTGTTGCAGGAAGTGCTGCTCCGGCAAGTGTGCGCAGCGCGGTGAAGGTGCTGCCATCGGCACTTTCTTCAATGGTGAAAGTTCCCTGAAAAGCTCCTCCTGAATTTTGTCCTTTCAAATAATAGGTAAGCGCTCCGGGCTCCTCAGCGAATTCAAGCAGAACGTAGTCGGCGGTGAAATCGAGGCGGCAAGCCTGACCATTTTGTCCGTTGGCGTAGCGGGTGTTGCTGGCTCCCAACGACTCGGTCCATCCGGCTGGTGCATTCACATCGAAGTTCCATGAGGCGGGTAGGATAGCTTGAGAAAATACCGTGGTGCTCACAGCAAGCATCAAGGCAATCATCAGTGTTTGAATTGTTTTTTTCATTGCGGTTATAAAGGTTAATATGCGTTTGTTTTATCGAATCGTTAATGTTAGTCCTACTGTCCATCGCAAGCCCATGCCGTAATAAACACCTGCGGAAGAAGCGTTAAATCCGGGATTGTTTTGGGGTTTGTATTCATTGTTAAGCGCGTCCGTCACGAACACTTCGTTGGTAATATTCAACATGTTTATGCGCAGCGCAAGGTTGTAATCTTTGGAAATATCACGTCCGTAACCCATGCTTAAATCAATGGTTTGGTAACCTGGCATTTTCCAGGATTGCTTTCCGGCGTTTTCCCCGCTCAGACCATCGGGATTGAACTCTGCGAAGTTATTGTCGAAGTATGTAATGCGGGGCTTGATGTACAATCCTTTGATTGGGCTGTAACGAAGGGCAAAGCTTGTTTGAAACTGGGCTGCATCCCCTACACGAATGTTGCGTGCGTCGAATTCTATGGGATCTCCAACTGTATTGCCATTCTCATCGGTTACATAAGCCGTTGCTGCCGACTTCCAGCGCCAGTCACCTGAGGAGACTACTTGTTCTATGCTGAGCGATTTAAAGATGTTCCATTCTAAGTCGAGTTCAATTCCTTTGTGTAATGCCCGCATACCGGGAACATTATAGTAGAAGTTTTCTGTTCCGTTGGTTCGTGTGCCAGTAACAGGTCGGTTGTTCCAAATGGTGTAATAAGCGTTTAGTGTTGCCTTGAATTCCTTGGTGTTGTAATTGTAACCCACTTCAGCCGATGTGATTTCTTCATTGCGCAAGTTGTTGAAGGTTTGCAGGCTCGTACTGTAGTATGTGTTCGCCAACATCGGGGCACGCGAGAGGAAGCCGGTATTCATGAACACAGAAGCCCGCTTATTGAAGCGATAATTGAAGCCGGCCTTCACGGTGCCACCATTGAAGTTTTTCCAACCGCTTTCTATTTCATTGCCGAGCGAATCGCGCATAGCGAAATGGTCGATGCGGTTATAGCGGCTGTTGGAAATGGTTCCGTTGATGAAGGTCGTATAGCTTTCACCGGAATATTCGAGTAGTGCGAATAGCCCCGACTGAAGAACGTTGCTCGTGATATTGTAGTTGATACGGTCACCTTCGTAGCGGATTACTTTTCCGAGGTCGGTGTTTTCATATTCTGAGGCTAAGTTTTGATCTTGGATGTAACGATTTTCGGTAGTGCTCTTCTTGTCAATTAGCGCGTAGTCTGCGCCCAGTAGGTCGTACACGATTTGGTAACGATCCACAGAATAGTATCGGATATCTAGTCCGCCGGATAGCTCTAATTGTTTGTTCAATTCGGATTTGAATGTAGAAAGCAGACCATACCATTGATGGTTGTTTATGCTCGATTGCAGATAATAGGAGGCCGCATATTTAGTAGGATCGTCAACATAGGTGAGGTTGGCCGGACTTATTACAACCCCCAAGAAGTTAGTAAAGGTCTTGGTGTTCTTGTCATACATGTATTGAAAGTCGATATGCCCTGTGGAGTCTTGGATGGATGTATTGGGTCGCATACCACCCCCGTTTCCGAATGAAGCATATAAGACATTGGACAGAGCAAATTTTTCATTGGGTGTCCAGAAATGTTTGAAGTTGACAATCGGCTTATGGTAGTAGTTGTTTCGCCCCGATTGCACTTCAACAGGTGCATCGGCGTCGTATCGATTGCGCGACAGATAACCCCATTCGGAGTTGAAGCGAAGCCCGCGGTCGATGGGAATTTGTTGAGTAAAGGAGCCTGTTGTATCGGCGCCTTGGGACAAAGCATAATCTACATCGTAGAATGAAAGTCGGTTGCGACCCAGGCGCTGCTCGTGTTCTTGCGGGCTGCCCATAGCAGAAACTGAGAACGAATGTTTATCGAATTGTTTTTGCAACTTCAAGAAATAAAAGAGTTGCTTTGAATTGAGTTGTTCTACCCAACCTTCATTGGTACGGTACGAAAATGCTGCTGTCACTCCCCAGCCGCCGCGCAAGCGGCCGCTGTTAATACCGAAGCCTTGACGCATGTTGTTATTGTTGCCCAGCTCTGTAGAAAGTTTTACGTTGAATTTTTCCTCCATCCCTTGCGTCATGATATTGATGTTGCCACCAATGGACGGAACAGCCAGTTTGGAAGCCCCCAGTCCGCGCTGTACCTGCATTTTCTGTGTCACATTGTCGAGGCCGAACCAGTTGCTCCAATATACCCATCCATTTTCCATGTCGTTCATGGGAATGCCATCCACCATTACCGACACATTGCGCTGATTGAATCCACGGATGTTTACACGCGCATCGCCATCACCACCTCCCGATTGTGTTGCATAAACACCCGGAGTGGTGTTGAGAATCATCGGAATATCGCGTGATGCAAGTTCTTCTTTGATTTTGATTGAAGGGATATCACTGAAGGCTACGGGCGTTTTGCGACCCACGGCCATGTCGGATATGACATTCACCTCGGTCATGGTTGCGCCTGATACCAGATAGAAATTCATTATAATGTCCTTTTCGCCGATGGATATTATTTCTGACTTAGACTCCATACCAACAAATGAGCATTTCAGCGTGTATGAACCGGCGGGTAATTGTAAGCGATAAGTTCCGTCCATATCGGTAGCGGTTCCCTTGCCATCATCATACATGATGAACGCTCCGGGAAGTGCCTCATTGGTGAGGGAGTCGCGCACCACACCGGTCACGAAGCCTTGTGCCGACGCTGTAAGGCCGATAAATAGGAACGCAAGTAAGGTGATTATTTTTTGCATGAATGGCAAGGGTTTAAAGCAAAAGAAAGGGGTAACAAGACCCCTTTCAATATTCGAATTAAAATGATTTTATCGCGATACAATTTTTTGAATGGATTTCTTTCCGTCGGTAAATACAACTTCCAGGAAATACACCCCAGCTTCCGCTGCCGGAAGTTGAATATTGGCATAAAGCACATCGTTCAAGTTCTTAGAATCCACCAATCGGCCATCAGCGGTAAGCAGGCGATAGGTTGCAATGCGCTGCGCGCTCTTAAGTGCAAAGAATCCGTCGAGGACAGGATTGGGGAAAATGGAAAATGAAGCGAAGTCATTTTCGTTTACCGACATTGCCTGACAATCGCACATGTGCTGTCCCAGCTCTGTGAATATGTCGGCGGGCAATGAATCCCACTCGAGTGATGGGTCGAAGTCGGCCGGATTCGTAGTTACACCGTGCAACACCGTTTGTTTCCGGATGAGGGTATTGTCGGTTGTCCACCAGCGAGTAGCCGGGTCGCCGGGCTGCCACCATCCACCACCCGGATCGTAGCCGATTTCACCGATGATATCGACAATCTGATTGCCATTTTTTACAAGTACAAAAGCATCGTCACCATTGAAATACATGGGAGAGTTGGTTTGCACGTACACAGGATTCAAGAATGTGTCGGCAGCCGCTTGCAGGTCGGCAGCAAGCGGAACCTCAGTGCCTGTTCCTGCGGCGTCGCGCTTATCCAGCGCAAATACACGAACATCAAAAGGCTGGATAGTGCCGGTTATTGGCAAAAGCATCGGAACCCCTGCACCATCGCGGTCACGGCCCATAGAGTACATGCCATCCAGTACGATTGCGTTGGGGGTTGGATTATAAAGCTCAATGGCTTTGTTGTTGTTCGAGCCTTCTACATATTCCGAAATGAAAATGTCGAAGCAGTTGTTTTGAGCAAATGCGCTCATTGCAAACCATGTTGCAGATGCACAAAGTAAAAGTTTTTTCATGCGTGTATTAAAATTTAGCAAGCGGACAAAAGTAGCTACAACCAACATTCCCACAAGAAAAGCTGTATAAAGTTTACAGAGAATTTGTTTTGGGTTAAGTATGTGCTGTTACAGGCCACCTGTGCGCTCTCCTGCCGTCTCATTATCCGGGGGGCATTAATAACATGAGTGGGCTTGTAGAATCCATATTTTGCTTGTTGTGAGAGGGTTTTAGTGTTATCTTAGCCACCCCTTGAAAACCTAGGGTTTTTAGCCTTGAATCAAAATTGTTTCTTATGAATATGAGAAGATCTCTACTATTGGCCGTGTGGGTCATATTAGCCTTGAACACCCAAGCTGCTTGGGACATTTACAAGTCGGGTGTAAGTGTAAATGGCGGTTATTACGATTGCCAGTTGGATGGTCTATCCCCCAATTTCCAAAATAATTACTTCGGAAGGTTTACTTCGGGCGGAAGCTTGACTATCAATTTTGCCGAGATGCTCACGTTTAAAAATGGTAGTTCGAATGCGTGCGGTGGCAATCTGAAATACCGTGTTTATCGCACATGCGACGCGGCACCATCCTACAGCACACTTGCATTGACTTATTGCTGTCAGTTTGGTAGTTCTGATTGTTCAGGCGGGGCATGTGGGCCTGACATTGCGAGTACAGGTGATCAAAAGTGGCGCGGGGTGCCAAGCTCTACTGTTAATTTAATAAGCGGCCTTACACTTCCCGGTACATACATCATTGAAGTCTATTTCGAGGCTACCGGCTCCACGTCAAACGCATCGGGTTGTGAAGAAACCAAGTTTTCAAGCAACGGAGGCGCCAATTACAAGGCTTATTTTGAGTTTGGTTTGAACGATAGTTTTGCTGATTCTGATTTTTCAACTCCTACTTGGGGAGGTGATGTGGCCAGCTTCAACATAGCGGCAAACTCGACCGTATCCGGCCTAACCGGCAGTGAAGCTAATCGCACCCATACTCCTACGCTCAACGTAGCAAGTGGCTCGGGTTCGCAATACATCAGCACCCAAATTGCCGACTGGGATCAACAACAAGAATGGTATTTCTGGATTGGCCGCGATGGTGTTGGGGGCGCTCCTTCAGATCTAGATGCAAACAATCAGCAAGCAATTTATTTATATGCCAATGAGTCGAATTTAGAGTCGGCAACGGTCGATGGCTATCGAATTTTATTGGGCCAAACAGGCACTTCATTTATTCGTTTGCAACGCATCGACAATGGTGTGGGCACTACGGTGTTTACCTCGAGTACCGGTATTCCAACAGGTCTTACGGATTATGGGGTTTCCTTCAAGGTTACTCGCTCTCAGACGGGTGTTTGGACTATTTATACGTCTGCTCTGCCAACGAATAGCACGACTACACAATCGACTCCTACACCCAACAGTTGCCCGGAAGATTTGTCCACCGTTAATCACGGAAGCATCACCGAAAGTACCTATGCGCCTGCTGCCAATGGGTATTTCGGATTTTTAGCTGTGCACGACAACACGACTGAAGGTCGCGCTGCTGCTGAGTTTGACAACTTCCGTTTCCGTGCTCTACCTCCTGATACCTATGTCGCATTTAGTGGCTCGGTAAGCGGACAAGTTGCGGAAAACGCCCTGTTGGCCAACAACTATGGTATTCAACTTTCCATTGTAAATCCGTCAAGCACAGCTGCCACAAGCGTGCAGATTGCAATGACCGGTGATGCAACACGAGCAGGTGCAGGCCCTAATCCTTCCACAGCTTACGCACCGAATTATGCTACACAAACGGTTACCTGGAGTGCAGGCGAGACAGGCACAAAAACGATTTATATCGACCCTGATGACAATGCGCTCTGCGATGACATAGCAAGTTTAATTTTCAGACTGCAGAATGTGAGCGGTGGAACCAATGCATTTATTGGTGCCGCTGATACCATTTATCTAGATGTAGTGGACGATGACAAGGGCTATGAAACGCTCATTGACCAAGATTTTAATGCCGGTTCCATTGCGGGCTGGCGAACCAATGGTAGCGCATGGAGTGCTAATACAACATCACCTATCGAAGGCACGCATTCGGCTCGCCACAGCACACAAGCTGTTTCCGGTCAGTCTTCGTTTACGTATCCGGTCGATGACGCAAATTTGATTGGGCTAACAACCACCTGGAGGTTTGAGGTTGCCTTTGGTAGCGATGCCAGCGCCAATAATAATTTTCAGATTTTCCTGGCGGCGAATGATACTAACCTTTATAGCGCCGCGGTAGATGGTTACGCGGTAGTGATTGACCAAAGCTCACTTCCTTCTGCAGGTACAGCTGACTATATTCGATTGTATCGTGTAACCGATGGGGTTTATGGCTCAACTCCAATTGTAAACTCTTCAACCGATTGGGTAGACAACGTTAACGCTGGAGCGCGTGTTGGATTTCAAGTAACGCTTGCAGAAAATGGCACTTGGAGTTTGAGTGTCGACAACAATGGGGGTTATGATAACCTCAGTTCGTTGGGATCGGGCGCAGATATTTCAGGCGGTGGAATCACTTACCCCATCGTGAAAAATTTTGGTGTTCGCTTCAAATACCTTGCGGCAGCCTCCGATTTGTTCCGAATCGATGATATTTCCGTAACACAATCAGGGTGCAAACGTCTTTGGTATAGTCAGGCAACCGGTAATTCTACCGATGCTATATGGGCTGCGACCACCACAGGTACCGGGCAGGCCGTTGTGTCGAGTCGATATGATCGATTTGTCATTCAAAACGGGCATACCGTAACGGCTGCGGGAACATGGGTGTTGAATGATATTACTACGAATACAGGCGGCATCTTGCTTGGAGGCTCGGCCGAGCTCCGTGTCCATGGTAACTGGGTTCGCCAAACGGGGAGCACCTTTACTCCGGGAACATCTACCGTTGTTTTCAAAGGACAGCAAGCTCAGGATGTAGGCTTTGAATCGGGAGCTGCAACAACTTCTTTCTACAATTTGACAATCGATAACGATGGTTTTAATGTATCGCTCACACCATCCATGATCTCTGTAACCGGAGTTGTATCCATGCTTGAAGGCACATTGCAAACCAATGGTAATCTGCGATTGATATCGAATTCCACGGGCTCGGCCTCTATTGGAGAAATCAAAACCGGTGCTGCAGTGTCAGGAAATGTGGAGCTTCAGCGTTTCACACCATCCATCCCGAATACGAATGGTTACTGGTTTAACCTAGCCTGTCCAATATTGGGTCAAACAATTGCCGATTGGAATGATGACATCATTACCACAGGTTTCCCCGGCTCCGACTATCCTTCATATGGGTTCAATAATGTGCAGTACTACAACGAGTCGGCACCCGGCACAATGGGCTCAGGATATGTTCCTGCAACCAATGTTACCAATTCGCTGAACTCAAGCAATCGCGGTTACTACGTTTGGTTGGGTGGGGCAACACAAAACTTTGACAATACCGGATTGATACAAAGTGGTCAGATCACAATCCCTTTGAGTTACACGGTTACTTCTCCGGGTGGAATTTTTGATTACGGTTGGAACCTTGTAGGTAATCCGTATCCATCTGAAGTGGATTGGAATCTAGTATCGGCGTCACTCACAGGACCTAAAGTGTACTATGTTTTCGATTACCAGACAAACACCTACAAGTTCCGCAATGCTACGACTAACACAGGAACCGCCTCGCGCTACATCGCGCATAGCCAGGGATTCATGGTTAAGGTGAATGCATCAGGTCAAAACCTCATATTCCGTGAAACTCATAAAACGAATACAGGTGCTCCGTTTGAACGAAGCGAAGAGACGAGTAACTCATTTGTAGCTCTGCGCTTTTCAAAGGGTTCTCATACCGACGAAAGCATGATTGTATTTGATAGCGGTGCTGTCGAAAATTATGATGAACGAGATGTGGCCGACCTGCAAAGTCCCATTGCCGATGCTGTAGAAATGACACTGCAGGCTGCTGATGGAGCTCCGCTTGCACAAGATGCACGTCCGTATTCTGCGGATTTGGAAATACCGGTAGTTGTTGATATGCCTGAGGCAGGAGATTATCTTCTCACCGTGGTCGATATTCAGAATCTACCGTTGGGCGCTTGTCTCACGGTCGAAGATGTAATTACCGGCAATGTTATGACTCTTGCACAAGGTGCGATGATTCCTGTTCATGCCAGTGAGCCATTCCAAGGAGTTCGTTTGATTATTCGCGCTATTGCTCCTGCTAATTCTGTGGTTACCGACGCTTCTTGCCATGGTTTGGCAGACGCGTCTATTGATGTTATCGTTTCCACAGGCGAATGGAGTATTTCGCTGAGCGGAGACGATGACTATGAGTTTATGGCACAGGGTTCCATTACATTCGATCATTTACAGGCCGGTCAATACCTCTTACAGGTCGAACATCCTGTATGTGGTATTTCTTCTAGAATAATTGATGTAGAGCAGCCGGCGGAAATCCGCACCATAATCACCGGTGTAGTCCCTGTAGAGTGTAACACAGGAAGCGCCGGAATGGTGTCATTTGCGGTTGAGAACGCTCAATGGTTTAGCTACGAATTAGTGAACGCACAACAGCAAGTTGTTCGCACAGGTAATGTTGAGGGGAATCAGGCTCTTATTGAGTCATTATCGGCTGACCTGTACACGTTGCGCGTTTATACTCCTTGCAGCCACGAGGCACTTGAGGTTGACTTGCGTGACGAGCAAGCAAACGATTTAGTAGTTGATGAACTTGTAACTCAGGTGGCAAATAATCAGTATTCAGTTGAGTTAAATGCATATAGTGTGCAGCCTGCGGAAATAGTTTGGACCTTTTCGAATGGAACCAGCATTACAGGCAATACAGTTCAATTGCAAATCTCCGGCGATGAAGTGGTGAATTATATCGTGAATTGCGAGGGAATTTGCCCGGTATCTGCTGAAGGTTCTGTTCAAGCGCTCAGCTTGTCTGAAAATTCTATAGAAAAAAGTCCGGATATGATATTCTCGCAATCATCCATGAATGTGAGCATGCAGTTTGGTGATGTAAATGCTCAGCTGATTGATGCGCGATTGTACGACGCGCAAGGTAGAATGCTTGAGTGTTCATCGTTTATGATGACAGAGGGAATGCGCCGTGAATGGACCACTCAGCATCTGAGCTCAGGTGCTTATACCCTCGTATTAAGCGGTAATGAAAAAGTAGTTTTCACACAGAAGTTTATTAAGTAACAGATAAGAAACAAACGGAAACCCCGACCCACTGGGCGGGGTTTCTTTTTATATCCACCATGAATCGATACGCAATAGTAGTGGCCGCGGGAAGCGGCAAGCGCATGGGGTCGCCTACGCCAAAGCAATTTCTTGCTGTCGCGGGTAAGCCACTATTAATGCATACCCTGCATCGATTGTATGAGTTCGATAATGGAATGCAATTGATTGTTGTATTGCATCGAGACTATGTTGATACCTGGCATGAATTGGTTGCGACGAATCAATTTTCTATTTCTCATCGCGTGGTAGTTGGAGGAGAAGAGCGATTCCATTCGGTTAAATGCGCAATTGATTCCATTCAAGATGAGGATGCAATTGTAGGTATTCACGATGGTGTGCGACCGCTGGTGAGTTTGTCAACACTTCAAGGATGCTATAAGGCCGCGGAGGAAAAAGGCAATGCTGTTCCGATAATTACCGTTAATGATAGTTTGCGAGAAGTGCGTGGTGAAAGCAATACATCGATTAATCGCGCGAATATTCGAATCGTACAAACACCTCAATGTTTTCGACAGAAGGATTTGCGAGTAGCATTTGCGCAGCATTATCAAGCTTCATTTACCGATGATGCATCTGTAATGGAAGCCGCAGGTCACACCATTCATCTGGTGGAAGGCAACCGCGAAAATATCAAGGTCACTACTCCGGAGGATTTGACGTGGGCTGAATGGATTCTACGATAAGTGTGAGGTGGAATGCGGTTTAATGCCCTGTTCGTCTGGGATTCCGAGATAACGGAAACTATTCCATGGCCAAATACTTTTCTTTTGGGCCAGCCATATGAGCGTCACAAATAAGAGAGCAGATAATGTGTAAAAAAGCCAGTGTCCGAACACACTGTTTTCAGGTGTTTCCATTGTTCCATAGAATCTGAACACCAAAAACGCTGTTGCATTATTAATAAAGTGGGCGATGATTGAGCTCCACAAGCTTCCGCTCCAAATGACCAGATAACCCAGCAGCGCGCCCATGATTATGCGCGGAAGAAATCCATAGAACTGCATATGGATAAGGCTGAACAGAAAGGCTGTGCCCCAAATCGCCACATGAATATTGCGTGTGGCCTTAGCCAGCAGTGGCATGATTACGCCACGAAAAACCAGCTCCTCACACAATGCAGGTATGACGGCTATACTGATGAATGCTACGACAACCGGCACTCCGGAAGATGGTTCTAAAAACATGCGCGTCATGCGCTCGGCTAGTTCCTCGGTGGGCTTGAAGGTTTTTTCCAGCCATGAGTTTTCAGGTATGAGCACGCTGTTTATAAATGAAGACAGATCAATGAGCGGTGTCGCCGATGCAATAATGAAGGGAGCGAGCAGCAGAATAATTCCTCCTTTCGAAAGCATCAGGTTGTGAATGGGAGCGCCGCTGAAAAGAATGAAGAATAAACCCACCGGAACAGCAAATCCCACAAGTTGGGTCATGTT
>JAURKF010000025.1 GCA_030831885.1 Flavobacteriales bacterium | reverse complement strand
CATTGGTTGCAATGGAAACAGCATTCTTGTTTTCACGCTCGGAGAATACTTCCACACCAATGCTCTCGCCAACAACATGCAACTGATCGATGGCCGCGGGGCGATATATGTCACAGGCAACGAGTAAAGGTTTCTTGCCTTTTTTGGTTTTCAGAAAATTGGCGAGCTTACCCGAAAAGGTTGTTTTACCCGAACCCTGTAAACCACTCATGAGAATGATGCCCGGATTGCCTTGGTAATTGATATCGGTGGCGCTGCCACCCATCAGTTCCTTCAATTCGTCGTGCGTGATTTTCACAAGCAACTCGCCGGGTTTAACCGCTGTGAGCACTTGTTGTCCGAGTGCCTTTTCCTTCACACGTTCTGTGAATTCCTTGGCAGTCTTATAGTTAACGTCGGCATCTAGCAGCGCCCTGCGGACTTCTTTAAGTGTTTCTGCTACGTTGATTTCGGTGATTTTACCTTCACCTTTAAGAACCTTAAACGCCCTATCGAATTTGTCGGTTAAATTTTCAAACATGAGTAGAATTTGAGGGCGCAAAGATACACTCAAGACCGAATATAGGACGGCTTACTCTTCTCAATCAGATTCTTTTCCAACCCTTGTGAGATTAGAAACAGCATGATAGATAACGTGCGGGCACCAAACTTTCTCATTCATTCAATTTGTAATAGGCAAGTACGATGAATAACTTTGTGATATGGAATTCAATCGAGGAGATCGGGTAAAGTTTCTCAATGATGCCGGTGAGGGTGTCGTTGTGGCCTTTCCTTCTAAGGGATGGATATTAGTGGAAGACTCTGAAGGTTTTACCTATGAGCACCGTGCGGAAGACCTCGTCCCTGTCGGCAATCGAATAAAGGAAGAAGAAAAATACGACACTACGCAACCCGATATAGTTGATGTGGTTGAACGTAATATCGACCGCAATTTTGCTGCGAAAGCGGAGAAGCAATTCAAGCTATTGTACCGAAATAAGGAAGCAACCCATATAAAACGCAGAGATGAGGTGATGGAAATTGATTTGCATATTCATGAGCTCATCGATAGCCATGCACGTATGTCGAATAGTGAGATTATCTCAATACAACTAGAACACTTTGAGCGCACGTTGCGAATTGCTGAGAATAAAAAAATTGCGAGGGTTGTCTATATTCACGGAGTTGGTCAGGGTGTTTTACGCGCTGAAATTCGTAAAATGCTGCATCAATATTATCCCAACTGTGAATTTCTTGATGCACCCTATGCGGTCTATGGCTACGGAGCAACTGAAGTTAGAATAAGACAAAATTCAAAACGGTAAGAATTATCGAGTAGGCGTTTTCAGGAATTCGTTCATTGCATCTGAGAGTAGCGAATGTACTTTATGAAAATCATCCTTATCGCCATACCAGGGGTCAGGAACTTCCTGATTAGTTGACGAATTGGAATATTCTAAAATAAGACGCACTTTATATCGCTGTTGTTCACTCTCGGCCAATGACAGAACATTTCCTAGATTGGAGCGGTCCATGACCAATATGTGATCGAACAATTCGAAATCTTTCCTCGAGAATTGCCTTCCACGCAACATCGAAATATCGACACCATATTCCTTCATACATTGAATTGCCCGGTAATCTGGTGTCTCTCCAACATGGTAATTCGCCGTTCCGGCGCTATCTACCTCTAATAAAAGATTGCTTCTATGGGCCTTATCTCGCAATATTCCCTCAGCCATAGGTGAGCGGCAAATATTACCAAGGCAAACCATGAGAACTCGCATCGTCGATTATTTCTTCCAGGTTTCAGCAAGCTTAAGTGCCTCATATAAATTGATTACACCTCCGGCTATGCTCATATCACCGAAATGAACTGTTTTAGACTTATAAACGCGGGGTGGCAATTCGGAAGATTCATTTTTTTTCTTGCCAATGAAAATACGGGCGAAGAACTTGCCAACAGGCTTGCGCTCTACCATGCGTTCCATTTTGATTTTTCGGTAGCTCACTGCGCTCTTCATCATAATTTCTTTTACGTCCTTCGCAGTTAGATTTGGGTAATAACTCATAATAGTTGCAGCTACACCACTGGCTACAGGCGCGGCCATACTGGTTCCACTATTGTCTTTGTATTTGCTTCCGGGGATAGTGCTGTAGATATCGACACCGGGTGCAAATACATCTACCGATTTTTTACCATAATTCGAGAAATCGGCCATAATAAATTCTTCGGTTGGACCACTTGCACCGATTTCTAACCACGTACTGCAAACGCCTCCACTAGAATATGTGTCCTTAGGGAAATTAGGCTGTACATCGATATCTTTAGAGTCGTTGCCTGCAGCATGCACCAGCAGTACACCTTTGCTTTCTGCATATTTTACAGCATCATCCACAGCGGACTTGCCGGGTGAGAAGCTTTTTCCAAAACTCATGTTGATGACTCTTGCTCCGTTGTCAACGGCATAACGTATTGCATTGGCCACATCCTTGTCTCGTTCATCGCCCTCAGGTACGCAACGAATAATCATCAATTGAGCACTTCCGCAAATTCCGTCCATACCCATATTATTCCACACTGCTCCTACAATTCCGCCAACATGCGTTCCGTGCTCTGCTTCGGGGCCATCAACGTGATTGTTGCCATAGTAACGTTCAGTTAAATCCGTGTAATTATCTCCTACCATTCCACGAGGATCAAAGTCGAGGTTCAACTGAAAATCGGTTTGGGTTTGATAATACTTACGACCTTCTTCAATTTGGGCATCGATGTCTTCTGTCAAGCTCATTAGAACAAACCCCTTGGCAGCTGAGAGAAACTCATCTTCTGTTTGAATCTCAGCTACTTCGTCAACAGTATAATTTTCTTTACCCAAGTGCTTACTCACGGCATCTTTTGCACCCTCTGCGAATTGTTCAATCATAGCAATTTGCATCAGTCCGCTTTGAGCTTCTTCGAGCCGACGTTCATATTCTGCTTTCATTTTAACGTAGTGCTCATAATCAGCCCTATCCGACTTTGCTACTTGCGATGCATCGGTCACCTTCTCAAAACGAGCTTTTTCGGCTCTGAAAATTCGCGTGAATTCCAAATTATCGGCAGTTACATCACCGCCCGGACCGCCTATGAAACTCCATCCGTGCACATCGTCGATATACCCGTTCTTGTCATCATCTTTTTCATTTCCGGGCACCTCATCCTTATTTAACCAAATGTTTTCTCGGAGGTCCTCATGAAAAGTTTCAGTGCCGCTGTCGATAATTGCAACCACAACCGGAGTTGCCGGTTTATTTTTCAGTAGTTCCTCGTAAGCCCGTATAGCACTAACACCTAAAGATCCGTCAGCCGATGCATCCAGCATATGCCATTGATTGATGTCTTTTTTCGAGGGAGCTGACTGCTTAGTTTGAGCAGAACAAGTTAGGGTTGCCACGAAAGCCGAGGCGGCTATGAGAACATTTTTCATTTTGCGAATTAACGTAGGGTTTAGCTGCATTTCATCATACTTAGAAAAATTGTGAATAACGAACATCCTCAACACGTGAAATAGACCTTGGATTCCTATTGCCAAAAGTACATTTGCTGCATGAACTCGATACAAGCAAAAAAAGATGCCTTTGAACGTCTGCTTACAATAATGGATGAACTAAGAGCGCAATGCCCATGGGATAAGAAGCAAACGCTAGAAAGTTTGCGTCATTTGACAATAGAGGAGGTCTATGAACTAGGTGATGCTATTATCAAAGGTAATTTGCAGGAGTTAAAAATGGAGATAGGCGACATCATGCTCCACATGGTTTTCTATGCCAAGATAGCCAGTGAGCAAGGTTCATTCGATATTGCTGATTCGCTTAATGGCATCTGCGAAAAACTCATCAGCCGACATCCTCATATTTATGGTGACGTGAAGGTTG
>JAURKF010000237.1 GCA_030831885.1 Flavobacteriales bacterium | reverse complement strand
GTTTCCGATGCAACCGATGCAGGTATTCAGGTCTATCCGAACCCAATGGATCAATCAGCGCGCATTCAGTTGCCCGAGGGCATATTCAAACTGGAGATTCGCGATATGATGGGCCGATTGGTATGGTCGCAGTCTGCTTGTCAGCAAAGCATCACCCTCGATCGCGGCAACCTCGCCTCAGGTAATTACCAACTGGTGATTACAGGAGAGTCGATTTATGCTTCGCAGCGATTGATGGTGAAGTAAGGAAAAGGGGTAAGGGATAAGGTATAAGGGGTAAAGTGTAAGGGGAAAAACCTTATCCTTTACCCCTTACCCCTTGTTGAGCTATTGATGTTGTCTTATGGCAGAAGCAATCAAGTATGAGGTTAAAGGAACGGCCTGAAATACCTTATCCTTTACCCCTTTATTAAACGAATTCTCATAAATTCACCCCGAATTCTCAAAAAAGGAGAGCAAATCCTCTTCAGGCGTTTTCATTTGCTCTAACTGATAAACGACGGAATACCATGGTAAAATGCCTGATCATAGACGATGAAAAAAATGGACGCGATAATTTGAATATACTGATAGAAAAGTACTGTCCACAACTCGAGGTATTAGGAGTGGCTGTTTCCGGAATGGACGGCTTAAAAAAAATAGAGGATTTTCAGCCGGATGCCATCTTTCTTGATGTTCACATGTCGGACATGGATGGATTCAGTATGCTTGGCAAACTAGGCGCCTTCAAACCCATGGTAGTGTTTGTCACCGCTTTCGATCGTTATGCCATGAAGGCCATTCGCTCCAGTGCTATCGACTACATTCTAAAACCCATCAGTATAAAAGAACTACAAGCTGCCGCAGAAAAACTTCAACATTTATTGGAGTTGAAAAAGAAAAATCCGGGCTTTGAAGAAGGTTATGCCGACGCCCTAAAACTTATTCTGCAGTCGGCCGGCCAAAAAGGTCCGCTTCGAATAGCCCTGCCACATTTCACCGGATATCGTTTCGAAAGTGTGAATGATTTGATACGGCTAGAAAGTGATAGCAATTACACACATGTTCACCTAATTTCCGGTGAAAAAGTACTTGTAAGTAAGCCCATGAAGCATTTTGAAGACTTCTTGGATGATACAGAGTTCATACGCATTCACAACTCACACATTATCAATATCAATTTCCTGAAAGGTTATATTCGGGACGATGGAGGTATGGCCGAACTCATGGATGGAACTAAATTGCAGATTGCCAAACGGAGGCTTCCTTTGTTTTTGGACGCTATTAAAGCCCGTTTTCTAAAACCTTGATGATATTACTTCGTCTCGCGATTCTAGCTGTATTCATCTGCCTTTCCAACTTATCCATAGGGCAAGTCAGGCAACACGTTTCCTACCGACACTTCGACACACGCGACGGACTTCCCTCCACGCGCATCAATGGTTTGCTGGAAGATAGTCGAGGGTACATCTGGATTATTACCGATAAAGGAGCCGCGCGGTATAACGGATATAATTTCGATACCTACACAACCCATCAAGGGTTACCAAACGACAACGTTTTACTCATCCATGAAGACTTAAAAGGTCGTATATGGTTTTTATGCGGAACCCAATATGCGTATCTCGAAGACGATAGCGTGCGTGCTTACGCGGGTAACGATCAAATCAAAAAACTTCTCAAGGGAAAAGAGCGACCCGCATCCTTGTTTTTCGAAGCCGACACTATGTGGATTACCACCATGAACGGCACGCAGATATTCAAATCGTTTGGTGACAGCCTGCAGGATTTTTTGCCAAACATGGCCGGAGAAAGCAATGAAGTAATGTATTATCTGCGCAGGGCGGGTGACAAATTACTGGCCCTAAAAACCGGTAAGCCTAAAGGTCCGGATCAAGTCTTTACAAGCGATAAGATTAATTTCCTTTTGCGAGTCTCACAAAGCTGCAAACTTGCATGCAGTGTTGAGATATCGCCAGACTTGTGGGCGCTGGCCGGTCCGGAAGCCTATGTAGTTTTCGATACGCAAGGCAACGTGAAGACATATTTCAGTGCAAATCTGAAAGAATTTTCTTCGCTCGAGAAAGACCGCGTGGGCAACCTTTGGATCTGTAAGAGTGATGGCGCCTATCGCATTGCCGATTACATGAGAGGTATCCAAGATGCGCGCAACTACTTCCCCGGACAATACATCTCAGGGGTTGTTCAGGATCGCGCAGGCAACTATTGGTTTGCCGACCGTAACAACGGGTTATTCTTCGTTCCGAGTCTGGATATGGTGGTAGCTCAAACAGATGAACCCACGAAGCAAAGCAAGTTTGTGTCGGTGAAAAAATTCAACCAAACAATCTATGCAAGTGACGCAGCAGGCAACTTGTATAAATTCATGGGTAATGATAGCTTAGTACCAAGCGCTTCAACAAATCTTCAGGGGTTATCATACGATTTCACGCTCACGGCCGACGGCGATGTTATTCAAGGCAAGGTACCTGTGCTATCCGATGTACACGGTAATAACGCAAAATCGCTCGATAGCCTTGCCATCGTGCGAAAGAGCATTTTGCTGGCGAACGGCAACAATGCATTTGCCCTCGCCGACGGGCTGGCGCTTTACGATAAGAAAAACGGGTGGCGACGAATCGACACGGCCAACTTTAAACTGCGAACACCCACTCTTTATGAAGATACACAGCAACAATTGTGGCTTGGCACAACCGAAGGACTCTATCAATTAAAAGACAATACTACCAGCCCTGTTCAGGAATTCAATAGCATTCACAAAACCCCGATTTCAGATATAGCCGAATGGAACAACTATCTCGTGGTGGCTACTCGTGGTGGTGGAATTATTTTCTATAAACCGGGTCACCTATTCAACGTTACAGAAGTTGACGGGCTTCTTTCGAATACAACAGAATGTATTGCAATTGATGGAAACAATCGGATTTGGATAGGCACAGGCAAGGGCATGCAATGCATCAATGCCTTGGGCACAAACCCAAAGCAGTGGAGCTTTTTTCAAGTGAATTACCAGAAAGGACTACCATCAGCAGAAGTGTTCGATTTATTGTTTCATGAAAACAAAATTTACGCTGCCACGGGTAATGGCATGTGCATATTCAACCCCAACGCGGCATCCTTTCACGCGGCTTCATTACCGACATATGTAGAACATTTGTCCGTTGGTGAAAAGTATTTCGACATTAACAGTAAAATCGATTTGGCATGGAACGAAAACAACGTTCGCTTTACATTCTTGAGCCTCAACTATAGGACGGGTTCCAACACGTTGTATCGCTACCGTCTTCTTGGTCTCACCGATAATTGGTCTGAAACTAATTCCCGCACGGTTGACTTCTGGGCCCTACCCGCCGGCACCTATACATTTGAGTTAAGTGCAATGAATGAAGATGGCATTTGGGAGGCGCCTACTTCGACCATGTTTACCATTGCGCAACATTTTACCGCAACATGGTGGTTTCGTTTGATGGTAGCGTTATTACTCGTTGGAATTATCACAAGTGGCTTCACGTGGTTTTATCGAAATAAACGCATTCGACTTTTGCAGCTCGCCAAGATGACCGAGTTGAGGCAACAAGCGCTGAATGCAAATATGAATCCGCACTTTATTTTCAATGCGCTCAATGGCGTTCAGCATTTCATCAACAGCAGTCAGCCCGAATTGGCCAATGAATATTTGACTGATTTCTCAAGATTGGTTCGCATGAACCTTGAAAACAACCTTGAGAGTTTAGTTTATCTTGAACAAGAAATAGAACGACTCGAATTGTATTTGAAACTTGAAAAATTTAGATTCGGCGACAAGCTTACCTACGAAATACATGGCATGAAAGACCTGGAGGGCCGGGCAATATGGATACCTCCAATGTTGTTGCAGCCCTATGTAGAGAATGCTATCATACATGGCATTTTACCAAAAGAGAGAGGCGGACATCTCGATGTTTCATTACGCGCCATCGGCAATCACTACGAGGTTGAAATCCGCGACAACGGCATCGGCTTCAAGGCCGCAGAAAACCGCAGGGGCAATAACCATGAAAGCTTGGCGCTCAAAATGAACCAAGAGCGTTTGAACATTCTTAGCGCCTTGTCGGGTAGCAGTTACAGCATTGCCATCATCGACCGCAGTGAAGAGGCGGTGCCAGCCGAAGGCACGCTGGTAAGGTTGTTTTTGCCAAAGGAAGTTGTGATTGAATAGGGGCCAAGTGCAAGATGCAAGGTGCGATGTTCACCAAATCTTCTTAGCAACACACCGCGATGCGTTATTTAATCTAAATGCAAAACAGCCCGGAGAATTCAGCGCTACAGCGCACTGACTTGCACTGATTATTTATTAATCTCAACGAATGGAGCAACACAATAAAATCTTTATGCACTCAAGGTTTTGACATTACTTGACAATAGCGCTTCAGTCGTAGTTTTCAAGTTATAGGCATAAAAAAGCCGGCTGGTATAGCCGGCTTTTTCAATTCATCCAAAATCAATCTTAGTGATTAACCATCCATTTCACATTTCGCAGTTCACCATTCGATTCCCATGCGATGTAATAAAGTCCGTTGGCAAGCGCATTATCAAATACCAATTCATATCGCTCAACATCAATAGGAGCTACGCGATATCCTTCCACCTTGCGTCCCAGCTCATCCATAACAGACCAATTTGTAATCAAAGCATCGGCACTTGTTATGACAATTGCACGCTCACCATCTCCAGGATTAGGATAAATACCGGCAAACGTTTGCAGGTCATCAACACGCTCATCACTTTGAGCCACTTCAGGCAACATTGTACTCGATGCTGTATTGTTCACTTGTATGATTTGCGCCGGGCCATAAGCAGCGGTTCCATAGCTGAATATCGGCGCTATTTCTACCTTCCAATATCCAATGTTCGGAAGCGGATAGGCGCCATTTGGGAAGGGCGTATAAAGAGAAAGATATACTCCCGTCGACGTGTAAGTGGTAGGCGTCTGTCCGGGTATAGCCGTGCCTGAGCAATTCGCTACACGCGTGAAGCGCCAGCTATAACCGGTTGCTGAGCATGCACTCGACTCTCCCGTGGTTGTTACCGCCCGCAACAGCGCACTGCGATTC
>JAURKF010000236.1 GCA_030831885.1 Flavobacteriales bacterium | reverse complement strand
TGGGTATGCAGGCGAGGCTGATTGTAACGATAACGACCCCTATACCAATCCGGGTATGCCCGAGTTCTGCGGCGATTTCGCCGACAATAACTGCGACGGAATTATTGATGAAGGTTGCGGCGGCGGAGAAACAGACAACGACAACGATGGCTTCAGCGGTGTGTTTGACTGCAATGACAACGACGCCAATATCAACCCGAATGCAGCTGAAATCTGCGGCGATTCTATCGACAACAACTGCAACACCCTCATTGACGAAGGATGCAATGGAGGATTCACCGACGCGGATATGGACGGCTACGACAGCAGTATCGATTGCAACGACTTCGACTTTACCATGAACCCGGGCATGCCGGAAATCTGTGATGATATGATGGACAACAATTGCAACGGCATTGCCGACGAAGAAGGTTGCGTGGGCAATCCGTTCGGCTGCGATCCAAATGTGGTGCTCATTACCGACTCAACCTCTTACAGCAACGAACCGGGTATCGTGTGGATTCTCAACAATGTGCTTGACCCCGCAGGAACGTTCACTTATATGTGGGATTTCGGTGATGGCAACACCTCTACCGATCCATTCCCAACTAACATTTACGAGCTTGCCGGAACCTACACCATCTGCCTCACCATTTCCGGCAATGGCTGCACAGGCACTACTTGCATTACTTTCACTGTTACTCCTGAAGGCGACTTCTTACCGGGCGGTATGCCAATGACAGGCTTCACGTTGAACGTGGTGAGCGCCATTCCTAACTCGGTAAGAGAAACATTGACCGAGGCTAACCTGAACGTATTTCCTAATCCAGTGCAAGAGAGTAGCACCATCACTTGGAGTGGCATGCCCAATGAGCAAGGTACTATTGAGGTGATTGCAATGGACGGTCGCACCGTATTCACCACCAACATTGCAAGCATCGGGGGTACACGCACCCTCGAACTGCCAACAGGCGAGTTAGCAAGCGGTGTTTACTTGGTGCGCTTAAGCACTGCTTCGGGCTGTAATAAGATAGTGCAGATAGTGAAATAGTGAAATAGTGAAATAGTGAATAGTGAATAGTGGCTAGTCATTAGTCAATCGAATTTTAAATGCCGCAAGATTTCAACCATCCTGCGGCTTTTTTGTTTTGTGAAGAATTTTTCGATGCATTTTTACTCACGATTTTGAAATGAAACCCAAGGTTTACCGATGTTTTTCGGTATTACCTACCAACATTATTAACCTGTCAATCACTCATGATTAAACATTTACTCACTGCCGCCGGTTTGGCGCTATCGCTTTGGACCGCTGCGCAACTTAGCCATGGCGGGCAACCTGCCAACTGGGCAACCAAAACCGCACCCTCGGGAATTCAGTTCGAACGTATGGGCGCCATCGACCGCGAGCAACTCGCACTGGAAGATGCCATTACCGATCAGTATAAAGACATCCCCTATCGTTTCGGCGTTGAATTCGAAACCCACTTTACACTCGAAAACTCGGGTACACTGACGCACAACACGGAAACCGGTATGTCGACCTGGATGCTTGGGTTGGAATGCCCCGGCGCGCTTTCCATGAGCATTCGCTTCGATGAGTTTCGCGTGCCGAAAGGTGGCGAGGTGTTTATCTGGTCGGCCGATCGCAAGGAGTTTTTGGGATCCTTCAACTACAAGAATGTAAAGCCTTCGGGTGTATTGGCCTGCGGCCTTGTTCACGGAGATAGAATCGTTGTGGAATACAACTACCCTTCTCACTTGCAAGACCGCGGCGCTCTGAAAGTGGGAGAAGTGGTTCACACCTATCGTCCATTTGCCAGCAGTCCGTTTGTGCAAGATGCCATTGAAGCATTGCGCGGACCATTCGGAAGCTCGGGTGCATGCAACGTGAATGTGAATTGTCCGGAGGCCGCCGACTGGCAAATCGAAAAGCGATCAGTGGCCATCATAGTGCAAGGTGGAAGCGGTGTTTGTACTGGTGCGTTGGTCAATAATACAGCCAACGACGGAACACCCTATTTCCTGACTGCCAACCACTGCACATCGGGATCTAATGTTGGGAACTGGGTGTTTTATTTCAATCATGAAGCGGCAAATTGCACGGGCAACACAGGACCAACAACCGACCTAATTTCAGGCGCAGAGTTGATAGCCAACAACGCCGGTAGTGATGTGGCTTTATTACTCTTAGCCGATACGCCCCCGGCATCTTATGATGTGCAATATGCCGGATGGGATGCAACCGATAATGAAAATGCAGTATCATCGGCTGCATGCATTCATCATCCGGGAGGAAACGTGAAGAAATTTTCTGTTGAAGAAGACGCCCCCTATCATGATACATCAGGCGGTGCTCAAGTGTGGTGGGTCGATGATTGGGAGTTGGCCGTTACAGAACCAGGCTCAAGCGGTTCACCACTGTTTAATCAAGACCATCGCATTATCGGTCAGCTTTATGGCGGTGCCAGTGCATGCAATGGAAGTGTTGGCAATGGACAATACGATTTCTATGGTCGTTTTGGGGTTAGTTGGGATAATGGCAATACAGCTGCAACTCGATTGAGGGATTGGCTTGATCCACTCAACACGGGTGCGCTTGTGCTCGATGGATATCCTGAAGGATTCTCACTTCCCAATCTCGACGCACAATCGGGAGGCATAAGCAATGTTGCTGCAAACAACTGCAGCGATCAAATTACACCTGTATTCACCCTTTTCAATCATGGCACTACGACGTTGAATTCGTGCACTATCAACTACCAACTCAATGGAGGCTCAACTTCTACCATCAACTGGAATGGCGCATTGAATAGCAACTTATCTGCAACGGTTAATTTGCCAACACTCACTGCAGCCAATGGATCGAACACGCTGACTGTCTGGATTACGAATGTGAATGGTCAGCCGGCGGATGACGTAACCACCAACAATACATCTACATTCACCTTCAATGCAATAAGCGGGAATGCCAGCACCTTCTCTGTGAATGTTATACTGGATGATTATCCGGAAGAAACTTCATGGGACATTCAAGACAACGCAGGAAATGTTATTGCTACGGGTGATTCATACACCGGTGGAACCGTGAACGTCGATGTGTGCGTTGCACCAGGTTGTTATGAATTCACACTTTACGATTCTTATGGAGACGGAATATGCTGTGCATTCGGCACTGGTTCATATGAGGTTATCAACTCGAACGGTGCTGTAGTAGCAGCAGGTGGCGAATTTTTCGATAGTGAAACCACCACCATTTGAACAACTAAAATTGAAGTGGTAAAACTCCAAAATAATCTGAATACTATTTATAAAAAACAAGCTGCTGATTTCGTTCGAATTCAATCTTCGGAAATCATCCAGGAACTGCGCCTATTTGACTCATTTGGCCGTCTGGTGCTAAGTCAGTCGAATACGCAATCGCAGCTGGCATTGGAAACGTCTTACCTGCCATCCGGAATGTATAATTTATCGGTTACTACAAATAAGAATACTTATAACCGTCAGTTAATTATTCAACACTAAAACGTACTGAGCATTTTTATAAGACCAAGGGTGGAAGTTCAAACTCGAACTTCCACCCTTTTTTTTTTGCAAATAATAGTTGATGGCCTAAGTATGCAAAGCTTTAAGGGCATTGAATTATCAAGCCCCAAAACAACGAATGGATTAAATCTCCTCAATATTGAGAAGTCGAAAAAAACAACTATGTTTGGTCCACATAAACTCCTTAAATGAAAAGAATCTTACTAGCTTTTATATCTGTTATTTCCATCGAGTTTTCTGCTCAATGCGATGGCAACCGTTATCTGAACTTTCTATTCTCAGAAACAACGCCTACAACCGACATTCTTTACGGAGTCAACACGGACTACCAGGGTGCGAGTGTTTCGTTGTATATGGATGTCTATGAACCCACTGGTGATGCAGCCAATAATCGGCCGCTTGTAATTATGTGTCATGGTGGCTATTTTTTAGGTGGCGACAAAGCAGCTGCAGATATGATTCCGCTCTGCACCGACCTTGCGCGTATGGGATATGTTGTGGCATCCATTAATTATCGCGTGGGTATTCCTTTCGGTACCGCACTGGAAGTGCCCTACGGACAAGCCGTAGTGCGCTCTGTTCAAGACCTTCGCGCCGCCATACGCTGGTTTCGTAAAAACGCAGATACCGAAGGCAACACCTACCGGATTAACCCGGACCAAATCTTCGTGGGTGGTGCCTCAGCCGGTGGATTTATGGCGCTGCATCATGCATACATGGACGAAAATGAGATACCCTCGTGGCTCGACATGACCATACCCGGCTTGGAGGGAGGCTTGGAAGGTAATAGCGGCAATCCCGGATATTCAACCGAAATCACAGGTATTCTGCCTGTATCAGGCGCCCTGGGCGACAGCGACTGGATTGATGCCGGCGATACAACGCCCGCCTGCATGTTCCACGGAGATGCCGATGCAACCGTTACTATCGACTCCGCTACGTTTGTTCTGTTTGGACTCATCAACGTAACTACTATTGAGGGAAGCAATTACATTGCTGATCGTATGAATGATGTGGGGATTGAGCATTGCTACCATGTAACACCCGGTGGTGGTCACGTGCCCTATCTGGGAAATACAGTTGAGTATGATATGACTCTCTCGCTAATGAGTGGCTTTATGCATGGCTTGATTTGCAATG
>JAURKF010000235.1 GCA_030831885.1 Flavobacteriales bacterium | reverse complement strand
TTCCCAGCGGAAATCTCCATAGTTCAAATACGTTTCTTTCACATAGGCATCAACTTTTTCCTTCGAATATGGATTTCCGTCTGGAACCGCAACCAACGTTTCACGCTGTATTAATTTTCCCGAAAGTCCGCCTGTATCAAGACTCGACTGTTCATTCATATTTCTGGTGCATCCTGTCAGAAGAAGGATGACATTGAAGAAATACAGGGTAATCTTTTTCATGCTTGTAGGATTTGTTCGAAGGTAGTCGTATTCGTTTAGATCGATGACTCATCAATTTATTTTTAAATTGAATTTTAAACATCTGAACCTGCATAAACTTATGTTGTTATTTCGCGGTATGGATTCATTGAGTCAGATTGTTTTAGGTGCAGCCGTTGGAGAAGTGCTGTTGGGAAAAAAAATAGGAAATAAGGCTCAGTTGCTGGGTGCGATTGGAGGCACATTACCTGATTTAGATGTTCTTTTGAGTCCACTCTTCTCCGACGAGATCACAAAGCTGCAAATTCACCGTGGATACTCGCACGCGATTCTCGCCCATCTGCTTATGGCGTGGCCATTGGCGAGATGGTGCAAAGGTCGCTGGAACGAAAGCATTTCACCGCGTCGATGGTACATATTCTGGTTTTTGGTCCTCTTCACTCATGCTTTGCTCGACTGTTGCACAACGTATGGCACACAGCTGCTACTTCCCTTCAGCAATTTCTTGGTGGGCTTCAACAACATTACCGTAGTAGATCCGCTTTGGACACTTCCGTTCATGATTCTCTTGCTGGTATGCCTATTTATGCGGAAAGAAAATCCGAATCGGAACCGATGGGCACTCGCAGGTTGCAGCTATGCAGCCCTTTACATGGCGCTCACATTCGCCAACAAATACCGAGTGCATCAACATTTCGAAAATGAATTGACCAAATCCAATATCACCTATGAAACGCTGAAAACAACGCCCACCATGTTCAACAACATTTTATGGTCGGGCATTGCTATCGCACAAGATACCATCTACTTTGGTGAATATTCATTGCTTCAATCCGATGATGGTGTAGAGTGGATTGGTTATCCCATCCAACATGAAATCATCCGAAATCATCCCGATCAACGCGCCATGAAAGCACTTCAATGGTTCGGACAGGACGCATTCTTTGCAGTGCAGGTTCCCGAAGGTGTTGATTTTTTTACCGCCAAATGGGGCCGCACCGACTTTCGTGAATACGAACCACACAAAGCATTTGTTTTTCACTGGCGTGTTGAACCTATCGGCAATGAATGGTTCACGCATCAGATGACAGCTGATTGGGGTCGGGAAGATTTTTCAAAAGCCCTGGAATCACTTTGGAATCGAATACTCGACAAGCCAGGTCCGTCATCGCAAATGCGCTAGAACCTCTTATTTTCGCTGCTTCGAAAATGAAGCGAATATGAGTACGGAAATTCCCAGCAAATACGATCCTGCGAGCACGGAAGACAAATGGTATAGCTACTGGATGGAGCACCAACTATTCAAAAGTGTTCCCGACCAACGCGAACCATACACCATTGTAATTCCACCACCCAACGTTACAGGTGTATTGCACATGGGGCATATGCTCAACAATACCATTCAGGATTTATTGGTGCGCAGGGCACGTATGCAAGGTAAAAACGCATGCTGGGTGCCGGGAACCGATCACGCGTCTATTGCCACAGAAGCCAAAGTAGTTCAGAAATTACGTGCAGAAGGCATCAAGAAAAGCGACCTCACACGCGAACAGTTTTTAGAGCATGCCTGGGAGTGGACACACAAGCACGGCGGTATCATACTCGAACAATTGAAGAAACTCGGAGCCAGTTGTGACTGGGATCGCACACGTTTCACCATGGATGAGAAGTACTACGAAAGCGTAGTGGACACGTTCATCGACCTATACAAAAAAGGGAAAATCTACCGGGGTGAACGTATGATTAACTGGGATCCGGCAGCGCTTACAGCCCTTTCCGACGAAGAAGTAATTTATCGTGAAGTCAACTCTAAACTATTTCATGTTCGGTATAAAGTCGTGGGAAGCGATGAGTACATTACCATAGCCACAACACGTCCGGAAACTATACTAGGAGATACTGGCGTATGTGTTAATCCAAAAGATGAGCGTTACAAGCATTTGCACGGGAAGAAAGCAGTTGTGCCGCTCGTCAATCGCGAAGTACCGATTATAGCCGATGATTATGTCGAAATGGAATTCGGTACAGGGTGTCTGAAAGTTACACCGGCACACGACATCAACGACTTCATGCTAGGAGAGAAATTCGGATTAGAGGTCATCAACATGATGAACGATAACGGAACCATCAGCGAGGCAGGCCTATTATACGTTGGCATGGATCGTTTCGATGTGCGTAAGCAGATAGCGGAAGATCTCAATCATGCAGGCCACTTGGTGAAAGTTGAAGAGCTCGTTAATAAAGTTGGCTTTAGCGAACGCAGCGATGCAGTAGTTGAACCACGGCTTTCGCTGCAATGGTTTGTTGACATGAAAGATCTCAGCAAGCCAGCACTGGATCACGTGATGAATGACGACATTCGGTTCTTTCCACCCAAATTCAAAAACAGCTACCGCAACTGGATGGAAAACATCAAAGATTGGTGCATATCGCGTCAGTTGTGGTGGGGCCATCGCATTCCTGCATGGTATGCTCCCGGTGGTGAGTTTGAAGTTGCCAAGACTATCGAACAAGCCATCGCTCAATTTAAAGAACGCGGATTGGATGTTGATGCCGGTTCATTGCGACAGGAAGAAGATGTGCTCGATACCTGGTTTTCATCTTGGCTCTGGCCCATCAGTGTATTCGACGGGTTTTACAAGAAGGATGAAATCGACTACTACTACCCTACCAATGATTTGGTAACAGCACCGGAGATTATGTTTTTCTGGGTGGCTCGTATGATCATTGCCGGCTATGAATACCGAGGCGATTTGCCATTCCGTAATGTGTATTATACCGGTATAGTGCGTGATAAGCAAGGGCGAAAAATGTCGAAGTCTTTAGGTAATTCACCTGACCCTCTCGACTTGATGAAGTCCTTCGGTGCTGATGGTGTGCGCGTGGGAATGCTTCTGTCATCGCCTGCAGGTAACGATTTGTTATTCGATGAATCACTTTGTGAACAAGGGCGAAACTTTGCCAATAAAATATGGAATGCATTCCGCCTCGTAAAAGGGTGGGAAGAAAAAATCGACATCAATCAGCAGCAATCAGAAGCTGCAAGGACCGCCATATCATGGATGAAAAGCAAGTTCAATGCAACGCTCGTTTCATTGAATGATGACTACGAAAAATTCAGAATTAATGAGGCGTTGATGACCACGTATAAATTGGTATGGGATGACTTCTGTTCGTGGTATCTCGAAATGGTAAAACCTCCCTTTGGCCAGCCAATGGATAAACTAACCTATGATGCTTCTGTCGAAATTCTTGAAAATATTCTCTGTGTTTTACACCCGTTTATGCCATTCCTCACCGAGGAAATATGGCATTATGTGAGAGTTCGCCCGTCGGGCAGTTCCATTTGCACAGCGACCTGGCCAACTGCTGGTACTATCGATACATCCATTATTGCTTCATTCGATCACTTCGCGGAAGTGGTAATAGGAATCCGCAATCTGCGAAAAGAAAAGAATATTCCCAATAAAGACACCATCGAACTCATCGTCCGCGCCGGAAAGGAAATATCAAGAGATTTCGACTCAGTCATTTCTCGGCTATGCAACATCCAAACAATTAACTACGTCTTGGATAAGCCTTCAGGTTGTTTTTCTTTCGTGACAGCAGATGCCGAGTACTTCATTCCATATACTGCGCAAATTGATGTAGAAGCCGAGAGAAATAAAATCGAGACCGAGTTAAACTATACACGTGGTTTCCTGAAATCAGTTGAGGCAAAACTCAATAATGAACGCTTTGTAGGAAATGCCCCGGCAGCAGTATTGGAGTCAGAGCGAAAAAAGCAATCCGATGCGCTGGCAAAAATCCAAATGATGGAAGACCAGCTAAAGTCCTTGTAATTAGCGCGACATAGTAAATTCGAACGTGGTTCCAATACCTGCGGTAGAATCAACTTGAATGGTTCCACCAGTGCGTTCAATAATTTTCTTCACGGTTGCTAACCCTATCCCGTTCCCCGTGCGACCGAAACGGTCAGCAGGGCATGCTGTTTCAAACAATCTGAAAAGCTTATCATGGAATTGACTATCGATGCCAGGACCATTATCGGCCACACGAATACAATAACAAGACACGTTTTCCTCCACGCATATCTCCACAATGGTGACAGGCTTATCACCGTACTTTATTGCATTGCTGATCAGGTTAAGCAATACTTGCAGGAGTGCCGACCCATGGGTATTCAGCATATCCGGTAATACCTTAAACCTCAACTCGACATCACTTTCACTTCCGAATAAATCCATCAATTGAGAAATAAGTTGCTCCTTTGTTAAAGGAGATTTCTTCTCGGTTAACTCTTTATCCAATCGGTAGTAATCGAGCAAACCGCCAATTAGCGATGAAAGTTGGTGAGATGAACTTTGAATCGCCCTTACCATTCGAACACTATCCGCACTCATGTGCTGCTCGCCGGTGTTCAACAGCATTTCAGTCAACGAAGAAATACCGTTAAGTGGTGACTTTAAATCGTGCGCAGCCACAAATGCAAACTGTTCTAATTCCCGATTTTTGTCTTCGAGCTGTTGTAACATAGCTTCCATTTCGAACTTGCTTTTGCGCAATTCGAGCAAAGCCATTACTTGATTCGCCAATGCTGAAAGTGCAGTGAGTTGGGCGTCATTCAGATTTTTAGGTTCATTATCTAAAACACATAGAGTACCAAGCGGCAATCCATCGCCATTAACTAGCGGTACACCCGCGTAAAAAGCCAGATGCGGATCACCTGTTACCAATGGATTATCATGGAATCGTTCATCCAAACGTGCATCTGGAACTATCAATGCATGCGATGGATCATTTATGGCATGAGCGCAGAAGGCCACCTTCCTTTCTGTTTCTTCGACATCCAAGCCCACTCTCGACTTAAACCACTGCCTATTCTCATCGAGAAGAGAAATAAGAGACATTTTACAACCACAGATTTGAGAGGCAATTGCAGTTAACTGATCGTACTCCTTTTCCGAAATTGAATCCAGAATTTCATAACTCCTGAGGGCTTTCAGTCGTTCTGTTTCGTTAGATGGAATTTCTGGGAGAATCATTTAAATCGTACCGTGGTAATTCCAAAAGTAGTCTAGTTTAAACATTCAGAAAACTGATATATGTCAATAAAAAAAGGGCCGCTTCGCGGCCCTTATGAATTACACTGGAAACTATCCCTTATTCAACCATCAACTTCAGTGTGCGCGCATGAGTGCCGGAGTCAAGTGTTATGAGGTAGGCTCCGGTTGCCAGCTCAGACGTTTCAATATCGACTCGTTGAACGCCGGGCGCTGCGTTATTTGGCTTCCATGTTTTAACAACACGG
>JAURKF010000234.1 GCA_030831885.1 Flavobacteriales bacterium | reverse complement strand
TGTTCAAGCCGCAACACATGTATGAAGAAGGTCAAATGATTGTGCGCAACGACACCTTGTGGGTTGCAAATACATCGTTCACCTCTGCGCAAGAATTCCTGATACACGATTGGCACAAGTATCCCAAGCATGATTATGCGATTTTCAATGTGCTTCATACTTGGGTTGAATACATCAATCGACTGGCCACCGTTGTTTATGGTATCCCTGTATTCCTGCTTTCACTTTTTAGTTTGATTCTTCTTATTCGTGAACGTGACTGGGTAATTTTTTCGTTGGCTTTTCTCACCGACGTAATGGTTGGTTTTGAAGCGTGGCTCGGGAAACTGGTGGTAGATGGAAATTTGGTAGAGAACTCTATCACCTACCATATGGTTGGTAGTATAGCGCTGGTGATGTTGCTCTCAATTATCGTGTTCAGGTTGAGTAAGGAGGAAGAAGTTTTCGACTCCAAACGCAAGCTGCGCGCGGCTTTCTGGTTTTTGAGTTCCCTCATCTTTATTCAGATATTATTAGGCACTCAGGTGCGTGAAGAGGTGGATATTGTAGCAAGAGCCAATGATAATCGAAGCGAATGGATAGAATTGCTTCCATCTGTTTTCTACATTCATCGTAGTTTTTCTCTATTGATTTTATTGTTGGCAGGCTGGATCTATTTTCAGTCGAAGACCACTTTGCGTTTAATACAATACAACTGGGCCATGCTGATCTTACTGCTTGAATTGCTTGTGGGTATTGTGCTGGCGTATATCGATATGCCGCCACCTGCGCAGCCTCTCCATTTGCTGCTTGGTGTTCTTTGTTTCGCGCTCGTGTTCTATGCGGCCTTGCGAATTCAGTTTAAGCGCGCCTGAATTATTTCTTTTTTGCTGAAATGTCCATTCTTAGCGAGAAGACATTGCTGTAAAGCACATCACTTACGTTTCCGATATCAGAAAGTGCGTAATCGATTTGTAGGTTGCGGATGCGAAGTCCCAGACCCAAGTTGGGCTGTAGCGTGAGGTACTGACTGCCATCGAAATCGGTAACACGTTGAAAATTGCCAACACCGGCGCGCACAAAAATGAGTTTGTTGTAGATAGCTTCTAGTCCGAGATTAGGGTCAATGCTCACCGGATTTGCACTTATAAGCACATTACGTTTGCCATCGGTGGTGAGAGTGGCATTTGCTTCAGCCAGGAGTGTTATTTTTTTAATGTCGAAGCTACGCCCTGCGCCGAGCACAAGCCGCGGCATTGTAATCTCCAAGCCATTTTGCGGAATTTCATTGCCGGTGTTTTGAAATACTTCCTTGGTTCGGTCGCTTAGCGAATAAGACCACGCGTTGAACGTAGAAGTAATGTCTTTGGCAACAGCGCCAAAGTGCCAGCGGTTATAGTCGTATTGGGCTCCGGCATCCAATCCAAATCCCCAAGCGTTGGCGAAGTCGCCAATATGACGATAAATCACTTTGGCATTTACACCCCAGCGAAACCGGTTGGCGCGCGACAAAGGGTCGATGATTGTTTGAGAAGTGGAAGAGGTAGCGTTTTTCCCGGGCCATCCATTTCGACCGTAAGAAAATATAAATGCGTAATCGACGGCTGAGAATTTCGTGATGCGGTCGTAATCAACATTTCCTCCTGCATCAATGAGTTCGGTGGTGTTGGGAATATCGTCCACACCAAAACGAATAATGGAGAAAGCCGCAGCGCTCGAAGAGTCGATCGCCTTTCCGATTGATGCGTAATCGAATTTGGCGATACCCGCAAAGTATTCAGAGTGCATGGCTGCTACCTGCAGTCGCTGGCTTAGATGATTAATTCCGGCCGGATTCCAGTAACCTGCAGTCACGTCGTTTACGGAAGCTACTTGAGCGGCAGACATGCCAAGTGCCCGCGCGCCCACGCCGATATTCAAAAATTCATTGGAGTATTTGGGAGTAATGTCTCCGGTTTGTGCAGAGCCAATGTGAGCACTTGTCACCGAGATGAAAACGAGGATGCACAAGCGTGAAAGCAACTCGGCTGTGAGAGAAAATCGCAAGAGGTTCATTGGCTCAAAAATAAGACTGCGCAGCCTTAACCCTGCAGCGCTTGAATTATTGCTTTTGCGATTGAATTTGGCTCCAATGAAGCCGGAATCTGAACGTCCTTCACATGATAGCGTTTTAGTTCATCTTGCGTAGCCTCGCCAAATGCTATGCATTTCATGGAATGAATATCGACATCCGGATTGGTCTTGAAAAATGAGCGAACGTTGCTTGGGCTTGAAAATACATAGAGGTCACATGCCGGAACTCGGATTTCTATTTCGGAAGTTTTATATACGGGAAGATCAATAACTTGCTCAGTAGGCAATGCCGACTGAATATGCTTGAGACTATCCGCTGCTCCCGGAAACAGCACAGTTTGATTGCCGATGTTTTCAGCAAAACGATATGCAGAATCGGTGATGTCTATAGAGTCGCCAACAAAGTCAACTGCGTGATAGTTGCCAATGGTTCGGGCAGTTGCTTCGCCAATGGCGCCAATCTTCTGTCCGGAAAGTTTTGGCTTTTGCTCGAAGAAGTGTCGGGCAGCGTTGGATGATGAAAAGAATATCCAATCGGTATGAGCAATATCCGGGTTGAAATGAATAGGTGTGGTTTCGATCAGTGATAGAGCAACCAGTTCAATTTTGGGAGGAAGAAATGAACGAATCGCTTCGCAGTCTGCGGCTTTGCGTGATATGAATACGGATTTATTCACAAGGTCTGAATGCGTTGAAGGATGTCTTGTATGGGTTGGTTTTCATTGTTACCAATGATTTGAAACTTCGTAACTGTTTCATTCCAAGCCCGAGCGTAAGCTATCCATACATGAAATTGGCCGCTATGATTTTGCGCATGCACGCCCAGCGGCAATTGACAGCCACCTTGCATGTTATTGAGCACGGTTCTCTCAATACGAATGCACCGTTGAACATCAGGTGTGTTAAGTTGATTCAACAACTCAATGAGAGCCGAATCGTTGCTTCTCGTTTGAATTGCCAGTGCCCCTTGCGCTGGAGCCGGCACTAATTGGTGGACTTCGAGAGGCACTGCATGCAAATCGGAAATATCAAGTTGAAGTCGGTCGAGTCCTGCTTTGGCTAGCAGTATTGCATCGAATTCACCATTTCGCAGTTTTTGAACTCGAGTGGGTACATTGCCTCGGATATCCAGTGTGGTGACATCGGGGCGTGCATGCAACAGTTGTGATTTTCTTCGTGCGCTCGATGTCCCGACATGTGCGTTGCGCTTCAATTGCCAGTGTTCGCCGGAATCGAGAGCACGGGGGTGAATGAGAAGCATTTCCCGCGCATCAGCGCGCTCGCTCACCGCAGCAACAACAAGGCCTTCCGGTGACGTAGTTTCAAGATCTTTATGCGAATGCACTGCAATATCGATTGCACCGGCAAGTAAAGCTTCTTCGATTTCTTTGGTGAAAAACCCCTTTCCTTCAATCTTATCAAAGCTGAGATGCTGTATTGTATCACCTTTTGTTTTGATAATTTCAATTTCGGAATTAATTCCAATAGCAGTCAATTGTTGTTGCACATAATGCGCCTGCCAGAGCGCTAAATCGCTACCGCGTGAACCGATAATTACAGGGTTTTTCAACGTTGAAAGTTTAGACGAAAGTAGTGGTTCGATCAGTTCTTTTTTACCTCATCAAGTAGAACGTCTTTCGCCATTTTCATAGGTATAGAGATGTATTTTTTCTCCATATAGCTCACAATTTTTTCTAGCACTTCGCGTGAGTGATCGTCGAGTGTTTCCAGGTCTTTCGCAAACACTGACCCTAAAGCTGTATTGCGAATTTCCTTAATCGTTTCCGGAATGGAAATCATCGCTTTTTCAATTTGACGCGCCTTATGTACTTTTTCGAATTCACGCAGACCATTTTGAATAAGGGGGGTACAATCGGTAATTGCTTTTTCGCGGAATTGAATGTTTTCGTTTGCCCAGATTTTTATCTGCTCCATGCCGAAGTACTTTACGAATGGTGATATTGCTATCGATTCTTCAACATCTGCAGGCAAGGCTAAATCGATTACGATTTTGGTTGAGTTCTCGTTCTGCAAGAGCGATTGATATAGGGCTTGATCTACTATAATATCCGGAGATCCTGTGCAGGTTATAAGAGCATCGAATCCTTCGGTGAATGATTGTGATTCATCCAGTGAGAGTGCCTTGCCACCGAAGGTATCAGCCAATTGTTGGGCGTTTGAAAATGTACGATTTACAAACGTTAACCGGTTGTAACCGTTTTCGAACAGAAATTTTGAGAAGTTACGAATGACTTGTCCTGCGCCTATGAGAAGTATTCGGGAGCCCGTGGGCAGTTCTTGGTTTCGAAATTGTTCCCATGCGATTGATACTACACTTACAGGTTTTTTAGCCAAATCTGTTTGGGTAAATACTTCCTTGGCAGTTTGAATGCACTGCCGTATTATCAGTCGAAGATCATCGCCGCTAAGTTTCATACTGACACTTTCCTCATATGCCTTTCGCAATTGAGTGGTGATTTCGCGCTCGCCAATGACTGCTGATTCTAAGCTAGATGCTACGTTGAGCAGGTGCTCTGCAGCTTCACTTCCGTTGTATCTGTCAGCACGAGCTGCGATGGAGCGAATCTGTTCTTCAGTCATTGCTACGCCGGTGGCTTTAAGCAATTGAGCAGTTACGCCCGGGCATACATAATGAGGAAGAGTGAAAATGAATTCAACGCGGTTGCAGGTAGATAGGTACATCACCTCAGTCATACCGCAAGCTAGTTTTATGTCAGTTAGAACTTGTTCACGCTGATCATCGGCAATATGAAAGGAGCCGATGGTTTCCAAAGGGAAATTTTTGTGGGTAAGAGCGACAACACGCAAATCGTTCACGACAGGATTCTTTGACTGCAAAGGTTTTTCTCAATTCGTGCGATTTTGTCACAAGAAAGTCAATGACCGAGATGAGAAAAGTCAATTATCTAGGCCGGAACTTTTTCTTCTTATTGTTCTTGTTGAACTTGTGTTTATTTTTTTTGCCGAATCGCTCAGTTTCATATTCTTTGAAACCACCCGCAGTAAGCGGTTTAACAGTTTGAAGTTGTGTTACATTTTCCAGACGAATACTTCCTTTGGAGAGCATCGACAAGTCTTTCAATATAACATCGTCGTGCACAATATTGCGGTTCCAGTTGGTAGCATTGTATTTCATCAGGTTGGCTATAGCCAAAGCGAAGGCGTTTTTATCTTCTCCGTCTTCCATCGATGCACATTTGCGAATCATGGACTCAACATAGTGGCCATAATGCCCGAAGCGGATTTGGTTGTTCGGGTAGGGCATCGGTTCCGGTTTGCTTTGCAGATGCTCCTTATCTGGTTTGGGGTAAGGGCTATCGACATCCAGGCGGAAACCCGACATGATGTGTAGGTGATCCCAAAGTTTATGATTAAAGTCTTCAATATCTCGCAAGTGCGGAAACAACTGGCCCATAACGCTGAGGATAGCCCGAACGCACTTGTTGCGCTCTTCACGATCTTCCAGCGTGAGGGCATATTCGACCATACGCTGAATGTTTCTTCCGTATTCAGGGATAATTAGATGAGGGCGGTTGCTGTTGTAGGGCTGAAGATTCAGCTTCTCATTGATAGTCTCTTGCATGGCAGGGAGGGGAAACACAATTTTTCGACTGCACGAAAATACAATTAAAGACGTAAAATCAACACAAATGGAATAAAATCATGGGTTACACCCCTTTTGGCCGTCGGGAGATTGCGACTGTGTTTACTAACATCGCGAGGTTCACTTTTTTGAAAAGTCGGTTTGCAAAGGCCTTCATAGTTGTTCTTTATTAGGCCACTCAAATTGTCGTTTTTAGTTCTGATGTAAAAGTGCTGAAAACGAGAGCCAAACCCATATCAACCAACATGGAAAACTCATTCAAATTCGACTTACCCACTAGCACGTCTTCAATCATTAAGGTGATTGGTGTGGGTGGAGGTGGCAGCAACGCTGTCAATTATATGTACGAACAAGGCATCAAAGGTGTGGATTTCATCGTCTGCAATACAGATGCCCAGGCACTCGATATGAGTCCTGTTCCTTTGAAGATTCAATTGGGCAGTACGTTAACTGCAGGACGCGGCGCCGGTGCAATTCCTGAAGTTGGTCGGAATGCTGCAATTGAAAGCCTGGAAGAAATCAAAGCATTGTTGAGTGACAATACCACTATGGTATTCATTACTGCGGGTATGGGTGGTGGCACCGGCACCGGAGCTGCACCTGTTATTGCCAAGGTAGCTCGTGACATGGGAATTCTAACGGTCGGAATCGTGACTGTGCCATTCATGTTTGAAGGCAAGAAGCGTTCTAGTCAGGCTGAGATGGGGCTGAATGAAATGAAAGACAATGTGGATACCCTCCTCGAGATTAATAATGAGAAGCTTCGCGAACTCTATGGCAACCTAACGTTGAAGGCGGCTTTTGGTCATGCCGATGAGGTTCTTTGTACTGCTGCGAAAGGCATTGCAGAGGTTATAACCTTGATTGGCACCGTGAACGTCGATATGAATGACGTGAAGACCGTAATGAAAGACAGTGGTAAGGCGATTATGGGATCGGGTCGCGCCAGCGGCGAGGGTCGTGCTAAGAAAGCTGTGGAGGCTGCTCTTGAGTCGCCATTGCTTAATGACCGCGACATTACCGGGGCCAATTTCGTGTTGTTAAATATTACACACGGGGACAGCGAACTGCTGATGGATGAGATTAGTGAGATTACGGATTACATACAGGAACAGGCCGGTATGTCGGCTGAAGTGATCTGGGGATATGGCCAGGACGCTACTCTAGGAGATGATGTGTGTGTTACAGTTATTGCAACCGGCTTCAAAGGAAATAGCGGAGGCATAGTTTGGGACGAAAAAGCCGAGGCCCCCAAAAAAGTTTGGTTAGAGGCTGAAGGAGCAAAAGAAGTTGTTTCGAAAGTTGAGAAGCCTGTAGTAGATATTCCTACTGTAAACACAACGCCCACAGAAGAAATACCTACGGAACCTTATATCAAGCCGGTTGAAGCTTCGTACGAAGTGGAGTTCGTGGTTGAAAACCACATTGACGAAGAGTCAATCGAAGTGGATGATATGCCGCAGATTGCATCATTGAAGATGAAGGAGGCCGATAATCTTGTTGATGAACCGGTAGCCCATGATTTAGGTAGCAATATTGTGGATATTACAAGTAATTCGGATGAGGAAGCAGACGAAGTAACCTTAGTAATCCGTGAGGAGCGGATGGTGAGTGATCGTCCGGACCGCTCTGAGTTAATGGCGAGAAATAAGGAGCGTGAGATGCGCATTCGTGAGCTGGCCATTAAATTGAAAACACCGAATGGTTTAACTGAGCTAGAGAATGAGCCTGCATATACACGTAAGAAAATTTCGTTGGAAAGCGCTCCGCACAGCTCAGATAGCAATATTTCTCGGTACTCATTGAACGAGTCGGTTGACGATTCAGGTAAGCGCAAAGTTGAGCTCCGAGAGAATCCTTTTCTCCATGATAACGTGGATTAATTCCTTAAACTGAGAACAATTAAAAAGCCACCTCATGGGGTGGCTTTTTTATGCTTGTTCATTTCAAGAATCAATTGCTTTTTTTCTCCTTTACATTCTTTAGACGAATGTTCAGTGACTCTACAATAACAGAGAACAACAAAGCAATGTATGCATAGGTCTTGATGTTTACGCCTTCAGGCAGATGCACAACATGCGCATCTTCCAGCGCTTCCATGACGAGAATTATCCCGATGACAACCAAAAATGCAAGTGCAAGCATTTTGATGGTTGGGTACTTTTCTATAAAATCGCTTACATAGGGAGCAAACATGAGCATAGCTATCATAGCGACAACAACCGCCATAATCATGGTTGCCAATGCCAATGCTGCATTGGGGTTGTCGGCTGTAACACCAACTGCGGTAATAATAGAGTCAAACGAGAATACGATGTCGATAAGCGTTATTTGCAGAATTGCCTGCGTCCAAGTAAGCTGACGTGATTTTGCAGATTCCTCTTTGTCGGCAATTTTGAATTTGTGATAAATCTCGGTAACAGTCTTTATAATAAGGAAAGCACCGCCACACAACAAAATAACTCCTCTTCCAGTGATGGGCACATGGCCGATGAAGAAGAACGGGTCTACCATCTTCGTGATGAAGTTAATGGTAGATAGAAGCAGGATGCGCACGGCAAGTGCCAGCATCAAGCCGATGAAGCGAGCTCGCTTTTGATCTTTTTTGTTGGGGATATAACCACAAATGATAGCAATGAAAATGATGTTATCAATTCCCAACACTATTTCCAATACCACTAGGGTGAATAGGCTGAATATTCCACCGAATGTGGTAAATACTTCAATAAATGCATCTAGCATGAAATAGATATTAGATTACTAGGCTAAAGTGGTCACTAGAATTTTGCAGGTGCTACGGGCACCGGTTTTTTGCCGCCGTTGGCTTTAATCATGGAATCTTGTATTCGTTTCAGTTCTTCCATTTCTTTCTCCTGTTCCAAGTATTCTTCGTAAGAAGGCAATTCAAATTCTTGCAGGCGAATTTTTATTTGCTCATCCAATGCCTTGAATTCTGCATTCCCCGGATCTTTCTTTAAAGCCATTGTGCTTAGTCTGTCGCTAATTTGAATTCGCATAGTGATTTCTTTCTCCATGAGTTTGCGTCGGTCCTCACCGAGGCTGTCGTAGAATTCAATTTCTTGGTTATTCAAATTAATCATGCGCTTGCTGAGTTCGAGAGCCTTCTCGTTATAATCCGCATCGTACATCATTTCTACCAATTGCCACATAATCTGAGGTTGTTCATATGGGACATTGAACTCAGGCATTACATCGAGTGATCGCTGTATGACTTCGCGCGCCTTGTCTAGTTTACCTTCTGCAATAAGTTGCTCAGTAAGGTGACCAAATTGAAGACGCAAGTTTGTCGTCATTCTGCGGTTGTTTTCATCCATGTAAATGGGCATCTTATCCATATTGCCCCACTGGAATTTGTTCATCATGTTGTCGTACATGATGGATGAGCATACGCCACCATCGATGTTCGGGTTCGGATTTTTCTTGTGCTTTATAGGTGTTAGTCGGTAGGCTAAGCCTTCAAGCTGGAAGTATTGTTCAAGTCCCATGTAGGCATCGCCGCCGGTAGTAACCGCGAAGTAAACCGGACGATTCCAATCCATGTTGTTGAGGAGATCAAGCACAGCGAGGTTCGCTTTGGTGATATAGGAGCGAGGTCTTCCACCTGCGTCAGCCAGGCTAAACTGAATGTCGGTAACGAGCGAGTCGCCTTCATTCAAATATTGCTTATATGATTCGGCAACTGCAGGATCAACTTTCAGGCTGAATTTGTAAGTCGGCAAATACGCTATTTTATTGCGACCATTGTCAACTGTTTTGCTATCATCGAGCGCCACTGACATGGCTTCGGATATAGGCATGAAGCCCTTCGTTTCGCGATTGGGATCAACGAACATTACATCGCGTGTACCTTGACGATATTTTTGCTCCGGCATTTTGAATGGTACCGGCGCTCCGTCATATGCTTGACGCTTCATCTGGTCGATATACCAATCTGTATTGAGAAGCGAAAGGTTCACTACGCGCACATCGGTTCGAATACCTTCCACTTCCTGAGCATACCACAAGGGGAATGTATCGTTGTCGCCATTTGTAAAAATGATTGCATTCGGTTGAAGCGACTGCAGATAATTGATGGCCATGGCCAAGCCGGTTTTGCGGTTGGCACGTGAGTGGTCGTCCCAGTTTTGAAATGCCATCAGCGTGGGTGCAATTAGGCAAAGAAGTGTCGCTATCATGGCCGTTACTGAGGACTCCTTACTTAAAACTTTCCCAAGCAACATCATTAAACCGATCAGCGCCGTAGCCAAAAAACTTATGTACACTAATGAGTAACCGAAGCTATTTCCGTCTGTAGCGATTCGTTCGGCGAACAAGATTATTACCGAGCCACCTACGGTCATCGATGCAATTCGGCCAAGCGTTTGGAAAGTTAACTCTGTTGCTGCGAAATAAAGGGCATAAACCGCCAGACCAATCCATATAGCGAAAGCATAGAATGAGCCCGCAAAAGCATAATCACGCTCCCGGGGTTGCTGTGGTGTTTGGTTGAGGTACACAATGATTGCCAAACCTGTAAGAACAAATAGGAGTGATACTACCCAGAAGTCTTTTTGATTACGAATCAGTTGAAAAACCAGTCCAATGAGTCCTAGAATAAGCGGCAGCATATAATATACGTTGAAGCCGCGGTTGTTGCGTTCTAGTTCGGAGATCTTTTCTCTGTTACCGACACGTTCTTCGTCGATGAAATTTACTCCCGACATCCAATTTCCCTCAGTGAATTCTCCATGGCCTTGACGGTCATTTTGACGTCCGGAGAAGTTCCACATGAAGTAACGCCAGTACATGTGACCAATCTGATAAGCGGTAAAGAAACGGAAGTCCTCAGCAGCGGATGGAATCATTTTAAGCCTCATTCGATCCAAACTTTTTATCAAGGAGCGTGGGTCTTGATCTTCGAATCCGGGAGGCATCTTGTTGGTTTGCGAGTAATAATTCAATGCTGCCTCCGACTCGTCGATGGCTTGCTCAGTACTTTTTACTTTTTCCTGACCTTTAGCTGTATTCCAATTCTGGTAGTTACTCCACTCTTTATAGTCCTTTATGTGGTTGCCCTGATTGGAGTGCATTCTTGGGAAGTACCCGGAGAATGATTTGTCATAGTTAGGAACACTTCCTTTCTTCTCTCCGCTTTCAATATACTCTTCGACCAACTTGAGTTGCACATCGGGATGCGACGAAATGTATTGTTCAGCGGTGAACTTATCACGGCTGGAAAGGACTAGCTTGTTTTTAGTGTTGTGTTCGCGTACACTATATGATTTTACCCATACATCGCTTCCATCGCGATAAGGTTCTTCTAAGTCTTGCGGAGTGTTGAAGTACTGACCAAATAACAACGGGCGATCACCATACTGTTCGCGATTGAGGTAAGAGAGCAATGCGAATAAGTTTTCAGGATTGTTCTCGTCCATCGGTGGATTGGCGTTTGAGCGGATAATCACTGTAGCGAATGTAGTATAGCCTAAAATCGCCATAGTGATACCTAACACGAGAGTGTTGGCCAACACCATATTGCGCTTGTGAGTAAGCATTAGTGCTACCGCAATAACACCTACTACAAGCAGGAGGTAGAAAATAGCACCACTATTGAATGGCATTCCGAACGAGTTCACGAAGGTGCGCTCGAAGAAACCTGCAAGTTGAACAAACCAGATTATAACTCCTGTGTTAATGAGGAATAGTAGAAATAATGAAATAGCACCGGTTGCCAGTAGCCCGCCAATACTGTAATTGTATCTTTTGAAGTAGTAAACCAGACAAATGGCCGGAATGGCTAGCAAGTTCAGTAAGTGAACTCCAATGGATAATCCCATGAGGTAACCAATAAGTACAAGCCAGCGCAGCTCACCACCTTCGTCAACTTCCGATTCCCATTTAAGAATTGCCCAGAATACTACAGCCGTGAAAAGCGAGGACATTGCATACACTTCAGCTTCCACTGCGGAAAACCAGAATGTATCTGAAAAAGCATACGCCAATGACCCAAGTACTCCGCTGCCTATGATTGCCCAAAGCTGTCCGCTATTGGGTTCGCTGGTTCCTAATGGCAGAAACTTTTTGGCCATATGGGTGATTGTCCAGAACAAGAACACAATGGTAAGACCGCTGCACAGAGCAGACAAAAAGTTAATCATTACAGGCACAGTTGCAGGCTCCACGAATGCAGAAAACACACGTCCAATGAGCATGAATAATGGCGCCCCGGGTGGGTGTCCCACTTCGAGTTTATACACTGAAGAAATAAACTCACCACAGTCCCAGAATGGCATTGTGGGTTCAAGCGTAAGCGCATAAACAATAGTTGCAATAAGACCCATCGCCCACCCTGTGATAATATTCAGTTTGTTGAAATTCATGGAATTGAAAGTTGTATGCTGTAATTCGTGTTCGCGAATTTAGGAAGACTGCGGGATTTCCTGTCTAAATTGCCGCCTACATTCGGAATCGAGATGATTTTTTTCAAACGACCAATTGATGAGATGCCAGCACAAGGCTTGGAACAGCATGCACAGTACTCCGATGCGTCTCCGTTTCCACATATTGTGATGGACGATTTTTTCAACCCTGACGCGCTACGGTCACTGTTGCCTGAGTTTCCTGAGCTGGGCAAAGAAGCCGGCGACATCAACTATGTAAACCCCAACGAAAGCAAGTTTGCTTCTAAGGGCGAAGGTCGCCTTGGACCCGGAGCGCGCGAACTAGTGCACTTGCTTAATTCGCAACCATTTCTCGAGTATTTGCAGAACTTAACGGGTATCAAAGAAACATTAATACCGGATCCATATCTCGAAGGTGGGGGGTATCACCAAATCAAACCCGGAGGATTTTTAAAAGTGCATGTCGATTTTCACAAGCATCGCATGATGAACCTCGATCGTCGAATTAATGTGTTGGTTTATTTGAATGAAAACTGGAAAGAGGAATACGGCGGGCATTTCGAATTGTGGGAGCGCGATATGAGCAAACGTGCTGTGCGCATTGCTCCGCTTTTTAACCGTATGGCAATTTTCTCAACTACCGATTATAGCTGGCACGGCCACCCCGATGCATTGACTTGTCCGCCTGAGCGCTCGCGCAGAAGCCTGGCGCTCTACTATTACACCAATGGTCGTCCGGCTGATGAGATTAGTCCTGAGAATAGAACTCGAATAACCACCACCTTTACTGCACGGGAGGGAATCGATTCGGGAGAAATGAAACGCTACAATGGTTTGGTGAATTTTGCCAATGATGTGTTACCGCCTTTTGCTGTGCGCTGGATTAAGAAATTCCGCAAAGGATAATCGCGATGAAGACGATGCACGAACACGGGCTGAAGCTCGATCATCTCACGGAGTACAATGCTTATCCTGTGCATATGGAACGGTTGAATTGGTTGATTAAGACGATTCAACATGAGCGCACCTCAGAAAGAGAAATGGTGCACATACTCGACGTAGGCTGTGGCACCGGTAATATCACTATTCCGTTGGGTATGATTCCGAATTCGGAAGTGGCAGGAATCGATATGTATCAACCCAACATTGACCTGGTGAACAAGCGCAACACGCTTTCCAATGTGCGTGTCACGTTTTCCAGATTGAGCGATTTTGATGTTTCGGGTTTCGACTTCATCATTTTCACCGAGGTACTCGAGCACATTCCCGGCTACCGTGAAATACTGGACGATCTGAGCAAGCGAATGAAGCCCGACGCACAGATTTTGGTGACAATACCCAATGGATGGGGACCGTTTGAATGGGCTATGCAGCCTATGTACATCATGCGACGCATGGGCCTGAATGGATTCATCGGAAAGGTGAAGAAGCTGCTGGGAAAGAAAGAGCCGTATGCATTGAATCAGGAAATCGATCCACACGTGAATTTCTTCACGCGCAAACAAATCAAGAATGACTGTGCAAAGTTCGGATTGGAGCTCGTTGAGTTCGAACCTGCTTTTGTGATGGCACCCATCATGGAGACATACACGCCTTTTATTTCACTCAACACGATTGCTTACTACGATAATAAAATTGCGCATGCATTGCCTGTTTGGCTTGCGAGCGGGTGGTATTATCGGATGAGAAGGGGTAAGGGGTAATCGGAAAAGGTTAATTGGTTAAGAGAGCGTTTATTCCCCTTACCCCTTACCCCCTTACCCCTTATCCCTTATCCCTTTCCCCTCCTAATGCTTTACCTCAAACACCACACGTTCCATCTTTCCTGATCCCATTACGTGTGCTACATACAAACCAGTGCTCCATGATGAAGTGCTGATTTGGATTTGCGGTTGATTTGGATTCAGCGAGGCAACACGCTTGCCTGTCATATCGAAAATTTCCAGCAATAGAATGGAGTTCTCAGCGACGAATTGTATGTTGTCCGATGCTGGGTTCGGGAATGCAAGAATAGCTTGACTCTTAGTTTCATCGACGCCAATAGTGCAATCCATGTTGACCCCTATGGCGGCGCTCGCGCTGGTTTCACCGATATTTAGCTGAAGGTCGCCCAATTGTTGGGTATTCATGCCCTCGATGGTGCAAATGATGGAGAGCGCCTGCACAGGAAGTGCCGAGTTGATTGTTACTTCGTAGCAGCCATCGGGAACACAAAGCGATAAGGTGTCGTTGGTGATGCCATCTGTTTCGATAGGAAGCTGAAATGCAGGATTTCCGGCTAAAGCAACAGTAAATTGAAGCAGTTCGTTCATGGGTTCGAAGTAATTCGCATCCACCACAATAGAAACTTCAGTGAATTCGCAAGGTGTTTCCATATCATCAACAATCACCACTTGGCAATACGTGTTGGAGCAGTTGCCTGTTGTTACTGTTAAGCAAACAGTGTAAACTCCATTCGATTCGTACTGCACATTTCCGGAAGGACCATCGCTTGTAGTTCCATTGCCGTAATCCCACAAAAATTCAACAACACCTGAGAAGGTTGAATTGTTGATGAATTCGATGTGTCCGGGAGTGGATGTAAATACCGGTTCAAAAGCAGCTTCGCATGTTGGTGGAGCGCCACAATCGGTATTCACCCCGATGAGATAGGTGATGGCAACATTATCTTGGTAGATGATGGTTGCGTTCTCCATCAGGTTCACGCTGTTTAAGATGAAGAATACATTTACTCCCTGTCCGATGAGGAGCGGATTGTTGTTATCGATGCTGAGGTAGTAGCAACCATCAGGAAGACAAAGTGGTGTATCGAAATAGGGATCATTCTCGGTGTATTCAGCAAAACCGGAAGAAACAAGCATGCCCGATTCTACATTTGAAATCATATAAGTGAGGAATGGTGTTCCACCCTCAAGCAAATAGCTATCAATACCAAATCCGATTTCGTTGCATGGCTGTTCGCACGGCGCTACTTCGATAACGGTGCAGAGCTCCACACCATCGGGGCAAAGCGGAGTGGTGTAAAAAGCGCAAACTGTGTACGTGCCTGGATTGGCATAGGTATGCGAGAAGAAGTGTCCACCTTGCACCGCTCCGGTTTCATCGCCGGGATACCAGGTTACGTTTTCACCTTCTACAAACGATCCAATTTCGAAATTCATTACTCCACACTCGTTGCCTGCACCCGACCAGATTTCTGTTGGGCATTCGGTTACTTCCGGACAATTAATCCAAACCGTGAACACAAGTGTAATGATATTGGTTGGTGGAACAATAGGGCATTGGGGAGCGTTTACTTCTGCGGTTACAATGTACACTCCGTTGGTTTCCCAGGTGTGATCTGCATTGATTCCGCCGCTGATGGTAGTGCCATCCTCGAAATTCCAAATCACATCTGCATTATCGACACCCTGAACGTGGAATACATAGGTGTTACAATCTATGGCTTCAGCAGTAATTCCTGTAGGGCATACATTTGTGTTGCATGCTTCCACCACAATATCAGTGCAAAGCTCCACACCATCCGGACAAAGAGGAGTGGTGTAAAAAGCGCAAAC
>JAURKF010000024.1 GCA_030831885.1 Flavobacteriales bacterium | reverse complement strand
TGAAGGCCAAGAAGGAAGCTGATACTGCACTTGCAAAAGCCAAGACTATCTTGTCGGAAAAGAAGGCCGGTCAGGCACCCGAAGAGCTCAATTTGCTAAAATATGCTTTGACCATGCATGCGACCAACCTGGCTGCAACAAGCAAAGACGCGGCGAAGGAATGGTTGGATTTGGGATTGGAATATTTCCCGGACGATAAAGAGTACAAGGTGACGTATGACACGATAACCGGGTAAAGAATAAAAGTGGGGCGATGAGCCCCATTTTTTTTAATCCCTTGCTGAGCGATTGAAAAGGATGTATCCGAAGTTGAAGATAAAACTCCAGGGTTCTGCTTTTTTATCGTAGTAATTAGCGCTCAGGCTTACCGGCCCCAAGGGTGTATTGGCCAAAATGGTCGCCGAAGCAATATATTTCGTAATAGGAGTATCGTCGTATTTGGCCTTGTCAAATTCATCGGGAACTATCGATTTGAGAGGCTGAAAGGCATACGATTCAAGTCTTAATTCAATGTTTCGAGTAAACGATACGACATTCATCAAGCCTGCGGCTCCGTAGGCGTGAGCTCTAAATTGAGGCATGAAGAAGGTATAGCTTTCCGGAATGGGGTTAAAAGAAGGCGCCGCTATTGAAGAGGATATATAATTATTGAAGAAGTTTTGCGAACTCCAAATACCCTCTAGGAAGAATCCGGTCTTAAATCTTTTTTTATTGAAGAAATAGTTTTGGTAATTGAATTTTACTGAAAACCAGGCGTGCTTAGTTATGGTAGTATCCCGAATCTCTGAGGTAGATCCGGGTATAGTAAATTCTTCGCCTTCAACACGCTTTACACCAAGATGTATGAAGGAGCCTGAATTTGCGAATTGCTTACGATTCAAGGTGCTTCGCTCATAGGTCATTTTGGCAACCCATGCATTAAACTCGGTTCTGTCGGCCGTATCGGTCGAAATAAAATTTGTTATTTGGTAGTACTCATCGAACTGATGGGTGTAAAATCCTTCTGCACGGAGAATGCCCTTGGCTCCTGAGGGCACAGTGAGCGACAAGTTTCCGAATCGTTCATTCAAAAGAATAAATGATGGTTTAACATCTTCAAAGAAGGTGGATAGACTTTTATAGTAATCCCATCGGTTGAATGTAAATCCCCCCTGAACGGAAATGGGTATGCGTGCTGATATATCCCAGCGAATGTCACCATGAACAGATCCATAAAATCTGCCGAAATAACTATTGGCTGAAAGGGTAGTGGAGGTAATTCCGAATAGGTTATACTTCAGTCCAATAAATGCAGTGTTGATCGAACGGGAAGAGAAAATCCCTCCAAATGCTACCTGTATGTCTTTTTCCTTTTTAATGTCCAGATTTAAGGAGTACGTTTTACGATTAGGATTGAAGACAGTGGTAGGGAAAATGGTGCTTATTTTATCGTCTCCGAACAGTTTGAAATAGCGTGATTTCAGATTCTCTAGTGGAACCGAAGTCTCTTTACGTACCATGATTTTCTGCACGTATCGACGTTGAGATTTTTTGAGCCCTTCTATGGTTATTCCTTCTACAATGAGGGGTGGAAATCGAGACTGGAATTTTCTACGCGCATTTTCCTTTGTTGCCAATGTCACCTCGCGTTTAACTGCCAATTTTATGGAGGGAAGCTCCTTGATCGCTTCCTGATAGCCGAGGTCTATTGCCTCATCAATTTTTTCGAAGTCGAAGGTGGAAATATTGTCAAGTTGAGGCTTGACAATAACGGTGTTTTGAATGGGGCTTTGAGGATCTGAACGATATAATATCATTGACTGTAGTTGAGAAATCAAATCATCTTCAGAAGGCGATGGATTACTCCCCGATACATTACATCCAATAATTACATCGGGTTTGAATTCTCGATATGCCACATCGATGGGAAAGTTGTTGTAAATCCCACCGTCGAATAGTAGTCTACCCTCGACGCGACGTGCGGGTATGTAGAAAGGATAAGTACACGAAGCGCGCGTTGCTACGTTCAACGGGCCATTGCGAAAAATTATTTCCTGTTTACTTTCAATATCTGCGGCGATACATCGGAACGGAACATAGAGGCTGTCGAAATTACCTCCGCATGCTGCATTGGGCTGACTTAAACCCTCCATTAACTTCCAATCTAGGAGTACCGGGTTAATGAGATTGACGGGAATTGATCGACTTATGATACTTCCACTCGACAATCGAAGTGTGCCAAATGAACCATCCACCTCGGAGTTTTTAAAGTAGAAATCGAGTTGATCATTTCGGCTGCCCGTGGCCATATCCAAAAATTCTTCTGAACGAACCAGGCTATCAATGGTCGACACGCTGTAGCCTGAAGCATACATGGCTGCGACTATAGCTCCCATGCTTGTGCCGCATATGTAATCGACGGGTACATTGTTTTCTTCCAGTACTTTCAAAAAACCAACGTGAGCCAAAGCCGTCGCTCCACCCCCGCTAAGAACTACCGCCACGCGCTGCCCATGGCATAAACTGCTGAATGCCAACAATAGCGCAACGATGAAACTTGTTCTCGCGGATAACAAGAGGGGTGTCAGGGCGAATTTCACAGTTCAAAAGTGCATCGATTTACGGCCTTTTGGTTAGTCTCACAGCATGATTTTTAATGATGAACTCTAAGGGCCTTGGATTCCAATGTTAGTTTGATTGAAAGGTTGAATTGTGACAAAAAGTTCGTTTCTATTCATTGTCTTGTCGTAAAATAAAAGGACAAAGCACGAATACTGACACATTTTCAGCAGGAATTGCTGAAAATTCAGATGGCAAGGTGGTTGAAAAGCGGGTGTCGTCAAACAAACTCTAATAATAAGAAAATCAATACCATGAGTAAAGTAATAGGCATAGACTTAGGAACTACCAACAGCTGTGTTGCTGTGATGGAAGGAAACGAGCCGGTGGTAATAGCCAACAGCGAAGGAAAACGCACAACTCCTTCGGTGGTGGCTTTTGTAGAAGGCGGCGAGCGTAAGGTGGGCGATCCCGCCAAGCGTCAGGCAATCACCAATCCGCGCAAAACGATTTATTCAATTAAGCGCTTCATGGGAAGCAGCTACGACGAATGCACACGTGAGGTTTCTCGCGTACCATATGAAGTGGTCAAGGGGGATGGAAACACCCCGCGTGTGAAAATCGATGATCGTAATTATACACCGCAGGAAATTTCTGCAATGGTGCTTCAGAAAATGAAGAAAACCGCGGAGGACTATCTGGGTCATGAGGTTACAGACGCTGTAATCACCGTTCCTGCGTATTTCAATGATGCACAACGACAGGCTACGAAAGAAGCTGGAGAAATTGCCGGATTAACCGTTAAGCGTATCATCAACGAACCAACTGCTGCTGCTTTGGCCTACGGTCTCGATAAAAAGGCGCACGATATTAAAATCGTTGTATTCGACTGTGGTGGTGGTACTCACGACGTATCGGTGCTTGAATTGGGTGAAGGTGTTTTCGAAGTATTGTCGACCGATGGTGACACACACTTGGGTGGTGACGACTTCGATCAGGTTATCATCGATTGGTTGGTGCAAGAGTTCAAAAATGAGAACGGAAATCAATTCGATCTGACCAAAGATCCAATGGCACTTCAACGCTTGAAAGAAGCGGCAGAAAAGGCCAAGATTGAGCTTTCATCAAGCACATCGACCGAAATCAATCTGCCTTACATCATGCCGGTAGATGGAATTCCCAAACACTTGGTCAAAACCATGTCGCGTGCGAAGTTTGAGCAGTTAGCGGATAGTCTTATTCAGCGAACTATTGCACCTTGCGAGAGTGCGCTTAAGAAGGCAGGAATTTCTGTAAAGGATATCAATGAAGTGATACTCGTAGGAGGCTCAACCCGTATCCCGGCCATTCAAGACGCCGTAAAGAAGTACTTCGGAAAGGAGCCTTCCAAGGGAGTAAATCCGGATGAAGTAGTTGCCATTGGCGCAGCAATTCAGGGAGGTGTATTGACGGGTGAAGTGAAAGATGTATTGCTTCTCGATGTAACGCCTCTTGCACTCGGTATTGAAACTATGGGAGGTGTAATGACCAAGTTAATCGAAGCAAACACCACCATACCTACCAAGAAAAGCGAGGTATTCTCAACTGCGAGTGATAGTCAGCCAAGCGTTGAAATTCACGTACTTCAAGGTGAGCGTTCTATGGCTAAGGACAACCGTACAATCGGTCGCTTCCACCTCGATGGTCTGCCGGCTGCTCCGCGCGGAGTGCCTCAAATTGAGGTAACATTCGATATAGATGCCAACGGTATAATTCACGTAAGTGCAAAGGACAAGGCAACGGGTAAGGAGCAGAATATTCGTATTCAGGCATCATCAGGTCTGAGCAAAGAGGAAATTGAAAAGATGAAGCGCGAGGCCGAAATGAATGCTGAAAGCGACCGTGCGGCCCGCGAGCAAGTCGATACAATCAATCAAGCAGACGCACTTATTTTCCAAACTGAAAAGCAGATGAAGGAATTCGGGGATAAGATTCCTGCCGATAAAAAGGAGCCTATTGAACAGGCACTATCTGAACTGAAGCAGGCTCATGCCGAGAAAGACGTTAATCGTTGCAAAGCGGCGATCGAAAATCTCAATAGCGTCTTCGGTGCAGCTGCTACTGATATGTATAATGCGTCTTCAAACGAAGGACAATCGGCTGGCAATACGGCTGGTAGTCAAGATGCCGAGGTAACGGATGTCGATTTTGAAGAAATAAAGGACGATAAAAAGTAGTCTAATTATCTGTCAAAATACAGATGGCCTGCAGTTATCTGCGGGCCTTCTTTATATTTGGGAAAACATACGTTTATGTTAAAGGAGTTTAAGCAATTTGCCTTGCGAGGCAACTTAATGGATATGGCAGTTGCTTTTGTTATGGGGGCTGCGTTTGGAAAAGTAGCGTCTGCTTTCATTGACGGAATGGTTTTGCCTTTGGTTGGGCTCATTCAGGGACGTGATTTTTCCAATTTATACATTGCGTTATCGGAGAATGTGCGCGCAGCTAGACAAATTGCTGAGGCGAGCGGAAGTGGTTTATCGCTCGAAAAGGCTAAAGAAATAGGTCCGGTTATCGCCTACGGATCTTTTATCACAGTTACCATTGAGTTTGTCATGATTTCTTTTTTCATGTTTTTGGTAATTAAAGCCATGAATAAATTGCGCAATGCTGAAGCGCCGAGTGAACCGGAATCGAGCCGCACAGAACAATTGCTCGAAGAAATCCGCGATTCCTTGAAAAAATCTTGATTATTTCTTCGTTATTTAAACTATCGACCTAGCCAATTGTTTGTCTGCAACCGAGCTATGCAGAGAAGAACGTCCATATTGGTCATCGTTGCAGTCCTAATTATTTCTATAGGATGTGCTTGGTCAATTTCAGGATTGAAATTCAGTTATGATTTTGAGGCTTTTTTCCCTAAGGATGATTCTGAAACGGAGTTTTACCTTGAGTTGCGAGAACGTTTTGAAACAGACAATGATTTTTTTATTGTAGCTCTCGAAAACGATGGCTCGGTATTCCAATCTGATTTTTTAGAGCGTGTTGATAGTCTCAATAATGCACTGGATTCAGTTCCTGATGTGACGGCAGCGGCGGGTCCAACACGGTTGAAGCGTATTATTCGAGACCCGGTTCTTGGGCAGGTTATTGAAGTGCCGATGCTTAGATTTAGAGAACCGGAAACCTATTCCGTGGACTCAACGGAGTTGGCATTAACCCCGGGTTTGGTTGGTTGGTTTTTTTCGGAAGATTATAAGACGGTCGCAATTCATTTGCGACATACACAGAAGCTTTCGAAAGAACGGTGCGATTTGCTGACCGAGAATATTGAAAAGGTTACAGGACAATATCATTTCTCTAAAACGCATCTAATCGGCAGAGCCCTTGGTCAGAAATTATATGTTGAGCTCATGCTACAGGAGCTCATCTTATTCATTTCTCTAAGCTTATTTCTAACGACCATTTTCCTTTATATCGCTTTTCGATCGGCTTGGGGAATACTTATTCCTACCATGGTTGTATTGATTTCCATTTTGTGGACTCTTGGATTCATTCGCATACTGGGCAACGATCTCGATTTGATGTTGACAGTATTACCCACGATTCTATTTGTTGTGGGCATGAGCGATTCCGTGCATGTCTTAACCAAATACATGCAGGAACTGCGAAACGGTAGGGAGAAAAGAGAGGCGATACGCTATGCATTTAAGAGCATTCGATTAGCTACTTTCCTTACCGCACTCACTACATCGATTGGCTTTCTCACGTTGGTGCTCTCCAATATTGAACCTATCAGCAAGTTTGGAATCTATACCTCAGTAGGAATCATGCTCGCCTACGGACTTACCTATAGTTTATTGCCGGCCATTCTTTTTCTTGCTCAGCCAGCACGTCTTAACACGTTTGCATTGGCCGATGATTTTTGGACGAATAAATTGCATGCAGCACTTCGTTGGATAATTCGCCGTCGTTACATCATAGTGTTGTGCACGATACTGGTATGCGTTATCAGTGTGGTAGGGATTTATAAGGTAGATGTCGATAATAAAATGCTTGAAGATTTGCGCGATGAGCATCGTCTAAAGCAGGAGTTCTTTTTCATGGAGAAGAACTTTTCTGGTTGCAGGCCTTTTGAAATGGCAATCACGCTTTCCGATGACTCGCAACTGAGCGATCCTGCTTTTATGCACGACATGGATACTCTAAACACATGGCTGCGCGAGGTGTACGGTGTTGGTTCGCTCGTGTCTTATTCGGAAATTTTGAAGAGTGTGAATCAGGCCAACAATGCCGGTTTACGTGAATTCTACCGAATCCCTGATGATAGCACAGAGTTACGTCGTTTAAACAAAATGTTGGCTAGGAAGGAGTTTGGCGAACTCATGAAGATGCAATACAATAGTGAGGTTCGTGTACTTCGCATTGCAGGAAAGATCGGAGATTACGGAAGGAATCACTATGAGTCTCTTAATTTAAAACTCGAATCATTCATTGTGAATAATTGTAAGACCAGATTCGAGTATAAGGTCACTGGCACAGCCCATCTCATTGATCTCAATAATCGCTATTTGGTCGAGAATATGGTTTGGGACCTGTTATTGTCTGTTGTTGTAATAGGCCTAATAATGGGATTTGTCTATAAATCTCCCAAGATGATTCTTCTGACCATTATACCGAACCTAATTCCGCTGGTAATAGTTGGAGGAATCATGGGATTTGCAGGTATTCCTCTGAAAGTATCCACTTCGATCATATTCAATATTGCTTTTGGTATAGCAGTCGATGATACCATTCATTTTCTTGCGAGGGTGCGCACACTGCTGCGTGAAGGACTGAGTCCTTTGTATGCCGTTAAGAGAACCTTTCTAACAACCGGTAAAGCGATGGTGGTAACGACTCTTATTTTGAGCGGGGGCTTCCTCACACTCATCTTGTCGGATTTCATGGGCACGTTCTATATCGGTCTGCTTATAAGTCTTACGCTGTTTATTGCCTTGATAGCAGAGCTTCTCGTATCACCATTGGTAATTATTTTCTTTTACAAGCGCCGAGGTTAAAGCTTCTGTTTCAGTGACTGCATATACAACGAATGAAATGCATCCGCAACGGCTTCGTTGCTGAAGTGTTGAATGGCGTAGTTTCTGAGTGATTCTTTATTGAATGTCGAGATATTGCTTGCTATATGCATAATGGCATCGGCAAGAGATGCTTCATCTCCGGGGTCAACCAATATTCCGCGTTCGGATTGTATATGTTCACTGATGCCGCCTACGCGCGTGCTGATTATGGGTAGTCCGCATGCCAATGCCTCAACGATAACGCATGGGAGATTTTCGAAATTACTGAATAGAAGAAGCGCATGACTTTCCTCCATTTTATGAGCCACTTCTTGCCACGAAATTTCACCGAAAAAATCAATGCTGTCTGGTCGAATTTCTAATCTTATCGCTTCGTTTCTCCAATACTCTATAGGTCCATCACCCCCAAGTGAGAGGTGTATGTTGGACAGTTTATCAGAAATAACTTTCCAAGAGCGAAGGATGCCACTGATGTTTTTATGGTGATCAACCAATGAGCTGACGTGTAAAAATTGTATAGTGGTATTCTCAGCTTTTGATGGATGGAAAAGACTTACATCTACGACATTGGGAACGACCTGATAATTTCCGTGAATTCCGAATTCGATCATTTTATGTTGTAGATCTGCTGTCACCGGGCAAATGAAAGACGCATGTTTGGAGCTGAATTTAGACATCCAGGCAAGCATGGGATGGCGTTTCGATTTATTTGCTGAATCGTAGCCGGTCCAATGCTCTGTAACGATATAGGGTAAATTAAATTTGCTCTTTAACCACCGAGCCTGCCAGCCGTGAGGCCATAGTATGTTATGGTGAACAATATCGAATGCAGTTGATTTTGCACGGATTAAATGGTAGGCTCCCTTAATAAAAGCCTTACGCTTTGAAAAGAACCCCGATTTGCAGTAAACGATGGTTGTGCAAACATTTTTCTCAGTGTGCTCGTCGATGCGAGGTGGTCCGTTCCAGTTGGGCAGCGAAGCCACATAAAGAACCCATACATTATGTCTTGTAGCGATAGCCTCAGCATGACGTTGTACAAAGTTGCCAACCGTGCGGTGGGCCTGACTAGGATACCAGCTCGAGGTAAAAAGGATATTTAGACGGATGTCCTGCACAGGTGAAAGAGTGTTCGCAATCTACGCTTAAACGATTACATGATTTTAAACTTGTCGGAAACGGAAAAATACATTTAATTTGCTCCCGCATTTTAAACGGTGGTCGTAGCTCAGTTGGTAGAGCTCCAGATTGTGGTTCTGGCCGTCGTGGGTTCGATCCCCATCGATCACCCTACCAAAGAAAAAAGGTCCTTTCAAAGGACCTTTTTTAATTTCAGTGGTAAGTGTCAAGTTCTTTTATCAATGTATGCCCTTAGATGCTAGATAGCGCTCGGCATCTAGCGCTGCCATGCACCCTGTACCTGCTGCAGTAATTGCTTGGCGGTAGGTTTTATCGGCAGCATCACCGGCCACGAAAACACCTTCGATATTGGTTTTCGACGACCCGGGAACATTTAGAATGTAACCTGTTTCATCCATATTAATCCACGGCTTGAACACATCGGTGTTGGGCTTATGGCCAATGGCTACAAAAAAGCCGGTAGCCTTGAGGGTTCGCTGTTCACCATTCACGCGATTTTTCACAATTACTGCTTCGAGGCCATGTTCTCCCAGCAAGTCTTCCGTTTCT
>JAURKF010000233.1 GCA_030831885.1 Flavobacteriales bacterium | reverse complement strand
CGAACTGCAGAAGCAGAAGTCAGCTGCAACTTGTTGGTACAACCGATGGTGAGGTAAGTTGGCGCAGGGAAATTCGCCGCAAAATTGTTGTTGAGGAAAGTTCCAGGATTGTTACCGGTCGGGGCAGCTCCCCAACCACCTTGGGTGAAGGTTTTAAATCCAGGACATGAGGTTTGCGCATTGGCGAAACCAAATGCTAGAAAAACGATAGCTAACGTCGCTATGCCTTTCAAACGTAAAGAAAGAGTCATTTTGTTTGTTAAGTTAATTGATGTGAGTGATTAAGCGTGTCTTTGTGTCGCTCAAAAGAGAAATCACACAGACGGGCCAAATCTAACTCGAAAAGACACATCCGCAAAAAAATTTGACGAAACGAGCTCTTTTGGTGACAAAATAACAATTCGTTAAAATTCACTCATTAGCCGAAACCACTAAATCGAACGACGAAATATTTTGTACCGATAGGAGAAATCAAGCGTTTCGGCAACTTCCGATTGCACCCACATGCCACGAAGCACCAGTTCGTGCGATGCTCCAATTAAAAATGTCCCCAATCGTATGGCAATTGTTGGTGCAGGAAATCCAATCGGCATGCTTACCGACTCCCGAATTGTTCGCATAAAATCGCTGTTGGTGAGCGATTCAGGTGCGGCTGCATTGACCACCCCGCTAAAACTAGTTGATTGAACAAGACTCGCAACAAGCTGCACCAAATCGTCGATGTGTATCCAGCTCATCATTTGTCGGCCACTGCCTTGCTTTCCCCCTAATCCAAGGCGCGCCAAGCGCAGGTAGATAGGAAGAACTCCACCATCCCGACCAATAACGAGCGAAATTCTCAAGGCAATTTTGCGCGTGGAGGGCGTAACAGAAGTAAAAAAAGCGTGCTCCCATTGACGAGCAACCTCGGCCATGGTACCCTCTCCGTCGGTTGGGCTTGACTCCGTGTTGGCTTGCGACACATGCTCCCTATAGATAGATGCTCCACTGGCGTTGATCCACACCGCGGGTGGCCGTTCGCACTTACCTAGGGCCTCGCCTATAGCGCGGGTAGTTGATATTCTTGATTGAATAAGTTCGCGTACATTCGCTTCGGTAAAGCGACAGTTCACCGATTTACCTGCCAAATTCACAACCGCGTCAGCCCCTTCGAGGATTTTTACGAGAGAAGTTTGATCGCTCCACACGGCATCGGAATTTGTTCGCCCTATCGTCAGCACTTGCCAACTTTCCGATTTAAAGAAGTCCTGAACATGTTTTCCTATAAACCCGGAGGCGCCTGCAATAACAATCGTTTTCATATGAATGGAACAATTTGAAACCGCTGCAGGTTCAAATTATCCGGTACATAAAAAAGGGGAAGCAAACGCTTCCCCTATCTCATAATGCTAACTAACGAAGAACTATAATCTGAATCCGTACATGGCCTCCATACCGTTGGCATAATAACCGCGAATTTCAACGTAAGAGCCTGCTTTACTCTGCAGGATAGATTCCAAATCTTGAGGAGAGTTAATGGTCTGTCCATCGATACGGGTAATGATAAAGCCCTTTTGCAAGCCTATCGATTTGAACTTCCCCTGCTGCAAATCCATCACCTTAGCGCCGCCGCTGATACGAAGTTTGGATTTGTCTTCCGCAGATGGATTACCAAATGTGGCACCCAAGCTCTGAACGGTTGCTCCGGTGTCCTCGGCCTTAAAATCTTCCAACTCAGCGCGGCCACTTCGGTTGCGCAATGTGACATCTACCACTTGCTGCTTGCCGCCTCGCCAAACCGTAACCTTCACCTTATCGCCCGGACGATAGCGGCTCACCTGCTCTTGAAGCTGGGGCACGTTGTTTACCGGACGCTCATCTATCTTCTGAATCACATCGCCCGACTCTATGCCACTTTCCGCAGCGGCACCGCCCTCAGAAAGGGAGCTTACAAAAACACCCGCTACTTCTTTCAAGCCCTTCTCTTTCGCCACTTCTTGAGTTACCTCTTCGATGCGCACTCCGATAAAAGCCCGCTGTACATGTCCAAACTCGATGATATCCTTCGAAACTTTCTTCGCTATGGAAGAAGGCACTGCAAAAGAATATCCGGCAAAGGCGCCGGTGCGTGATTGAATCGCCGTATTGATTCCAATCAATTCGCCCTTGGTATTCACCAAAGCGCCACCGCTATTTCCTGGGTTAACCGCAGCATCAGTTTGCAGAAAAGATTCAACCGGAAATACCTCTTCACCATTGTTGCTCTCGCGAGAGAGCAAATTAATATTTCGAGCCTTTGCACTAACGATACCTGCGGTAACAGTGCTCGTTAAATCAAAAGGATTACCTACCGCTATGACCCATTGACCAATGCGAATATCATCGCTATTGCCCCAAACAATTGCGGGCAATCCTTCCCCGTCAATTTTGATAACGGCTATGTCCGTACTTGGATCTCGGCCCACAATAGTAGCTTCATAATCTTTGTTGTTGTTCAAGGTTACATGCAGCTTTTCAGCCCCCTCCACCACGTGGTTATTAGTGATGATGTAACCATCGGCCGAAATAATAACTCCGGAACCGGAACCCTCTTGAACATGCGGCTGTTGCTGGTATCCAAAAAAGTCGGACCACGGATTGAAAACCGGCTGCATCGTGGTTTGTGTCTTTACGTGCACGACGCTATTCACGGTACGTTCGGCGGCCATACTGAAATCACCACTTGGCTCACCGGCTGAAGCCACAAACTGAGAATTGGCCCACGACTGAGCGGGAGCTTCAAGAAATTCGCCCTTCGCAGGCTTCTCAAAAATTAATCGATACGATCCGAGTGCCAAAGCTCCGCCCGCGAATGCCATGGCCAACATCATGAGGTTCTTTTTCATAGTGTGATATCGTAAAAGTATAAAATTAAATCGGGTCAAATGTATAATGGTGAATCGTGAAGCCCATTGCAAATAGGCTGTAAAATTGTGTTAAGCGGAGGGCGGAGGGAAGAATCGTGATTGCAGATTACGGATTGCGGATTAATGGGAGGATTGGGAATGATGAAAATTTCAACAAGATTGCAAGTGTGTTAAAGGATGACGGTTATTATTCTTTAGCTGCTGTTTAATTCATGTTGTGGCCATGAACTCTGTTAGATTCGCGCTGTTTTACTAATGTATGAAGCCATTTACTTTTGTCTTTGCAATGTTGATGATGTGCCTGTTCGTTTCCTGTGAGAAGGAGATAATGGTTGACTTGCCTGAAACAGAGCGTCAGATTGTAGTGGAAGGCAACATAATCAATGATGAATATCCGCTCGTATTGCTTACCTGGACACAGGGCTATTTCGACCCAACGGACATCACTTCACTGCAAAACATTTTCGTACACGACGCCGATGTGAAAATATATGCCGATGGCGTACCCTACACACTTATTGAGATATGCTCATCGGATTTAAGCCCTGCCGAGTTGGAAGCAGCTTCCGTAGCGCT
>JAURKF010000232.1 GCA_030831885.1 Flavobacteriales bacterium | reverse complement strand
TTAGATGACAAGGGAATTCAAAAAAATGGTTCCATCTCGCGAGGCATCTTATTTGGCAACAACCAAAATCTATCGGTGAACTCAACACTGAATCTTCAACTCAGCGGACGGCTAACCGAACGAATTGGTTTGCTTGCTTCCATAACTGATGACAACATACCTATTCAACCTTCGGGTAATACACAGCAATTGCAGGATTTTGACCAGGTCTTCATACAGTTGTTCGATGATAAAACAAAAGTCATCGCCGGCGATTTTCAATTGCGTCGTCCCACTGGTTATTTCATGAATTACATGAAGCGGGCTCAAGGCTTATACTTGATAACTCAACAAAAGGTAGCACCTGCTGCGTCGATTATGATTGAAGCTTCAGCATCCATATCGAAGGGTCGTTTTGCCAGAAATATCATTCAGGGAATGGAAGGTAACCAGGGACCCTATCGCCTCAAGGGTGCCGACAATGAGTTGTTTATACTAATACTTTCGGGAACCGAATTGGTTTACATCGACGGCCGACTGCTCGAGCGTGGAATGGATAAGGACTACGTGATTGATTACAATTCCGCCGAAATTTCTTTTACTCCACGAAACCTCATCACTAAAGATCGGCGCATTACCGTCGAATTTCAATACTCTGAGCGACGATTTGCGCGTCCCCTATTGCAAACTGCAGCAACCTGGAAAAAGGGAGCGAATTCCTTTTTCCTGAATGTGTACTCTGAGAGTGATGCGCGCAATCAGCCCTTACAACAGGAATTGAACGAAGAAGATAGGGCCGCTCTTGCAGCAGGTGGCGATGACTATTTGGCAACTTTTCGAAGTGGTATTGACAGTATAGGTTATACCAACAACGAAGTGCGCTATGCGATGATAGATACGCTTGGTTTCGATAGTGTATTTGTTTTTTCAAACGATTCCACTCATGCTTTTTACCGCGTGAATTTTTCCCTGGTCGGCCTGGGCAATGGCGATTATGTCGAAAATGGATTTTCAGCAAACGGCAAGACGTATCGATGGGTAGCACCATTATTCAACGGTTCGGAATGGGTGAAGCAAGGTGCTTATGCACCTATAATATTGCTGGTGGCACCCAAGAAAAATCAAATGATATCTGCAGGCTTTTCAATGCCTCTGGGGAAGGAAGCGGCGCTTTTTTGGAGCGGTGAAGGCGCAATCTCCAATCGTGACCTGAATACATTCTCGACCATCGATGCCGCCGATGATATTGGTGCAGCCGCTCGCACAAGACTTCAATGGAATGAATTTAAAAATCAGGATGAAATCAACGCCTGGACAGCCGATTCAACATCCCGAAGGCGATTTTCGGCGAGTCTTACCTATGAGTACACGCATAAACACTTCAATGGTATTGAGCGTTTTCGTGAGGTTGAGTTCATTCGTAATTGGAATTTGGGGGCGGTGAATTTTGTAGGTGCCAATCAGCATTGGGTTACTTTTCAAACCATCCAACGCAACAAGTCGTGGGGTAAAGTAAGTGCAAGTGTCGATGTGCTGCATGTGACGGATATATTGGATGGGTACAAGGGCAAATTCAATACGGACATACTTACAAAATCGAAGTGGAAGGCTCAGATGGAAGGTTCTGTATTACACACCACCGGCAAAGTGCAATCTGTATTTGCCCGACACAAAGGTCAAACGTCCAAAGAAATCGGCAAGCTGCGCCTCAAGCTAACCGATGAGTATGAGCACAATTTGTATAGTGCAGCGGATACCGTTCAGAATTCTTCCTATGCGTTTTTGGACTGGGAGGCATCAATTGGCACTGCTGATACGGTAAAGAAATCCATTCAATTCTTTTATCGTGAACGAACCGATCTTAAACCTAAACTTCAAAACCTACAGCAAGCAGCACATGCGGAACAGTATGGACTGCAGTGGGTACAGCGATGGAAGCACGATGGCCGTTTGGCGCTGGTGGCAAGCAATCGCCGGCTCCGAGTAGTGGATCCAGAATTGTTTACTATGGCGCCCGAAAATACGTTGGTAGCGCGAGCAGAATATTCCACCAAAGGTTGGAAGGGAGCTATTCAAAATACCACTTTTTATGAGGTAGGTTCGGGACTGGAGCAGCGCCGAGAGTTTATCTATCTCGAAGTGCCGGCAGGGCAAGGAGTCTATGTTTGGAACGACTATAATGCTGATGGTGTGAAGGATCTCAATGAATTCGAGGTGGCTGTTTTTGCTTATGAAGCAAACTACGTGCGTAGCAATGTTCAAAGCAATGACTACGCGAAAACCTATTCCAATCAATTTAGTGAATCGTTTACCTTTCAACCTTCTCGAATACTGAAGGCGGCAAAACCTATGGGGCGTTGGCTAAGTCGATTAAGCTCTGTAACTACCTTCCGACTTGAGCGCAAGACCACTCGAGAAGAAGGTTATGAGCGCTTCAATCCCTTTGCTACTGGACTCTCCGATACAATTCTTCTCGCCTCTCAAGGAGTCATTCGAAATATTATTTATTACAACAAGGCGAGTCCTGTGTTTGGTATGGATTATACATTCCAGCAGCTCAACAATCGAAATTTGCTCAGCAATGGTTTCGAAAGTCGAAATGACGCGTTGCATCAGCTCACTGTTCGGTGGAATTGCTGGAAACACTTTACAATTTTTCAGGAAGCTAGAATGGGACAAAAGGAAGCCTCGTCAGACTTTCTCAACGGTCGCAACTTTTTAATAAATTATTTTCAATGGCAGCCTAAACTAACCTATCAACCATCGCCTCAGATAAAGGCTAGTGCGCTTTTGCAATATTCTGACAAGAAAAATACATGGTCCTTTGAGCGAGCCCTTGTAAGAAGAATAGGAGCGGAATGCACCTGGAACATTCCCGAAAAAGGAAGCGTGCGCATCGAAGCGAATCTTTATCGAATTGATTTTAATGGAATGACAACCAACTCCCTCGCTTTTGAAATGCTCGAAGGTTTACAACCCGGTTATAACTATACCTGGCAACTGGCATGGCAGCGCAATGTAGCCGAGAATATTCAACTGAATATTCAATACAACGGACGCAAACCGCAAGATCTGGATACCATTCATTCCGGGAGTGTTCAGGTGCGCGCAGTTTTTTGATTTTATAGATTTGAAAAACAGACGTGTGAATAAATAGCTCTTGTTAATCGTAACTTTTAATCCGGATGCTAGCGTTAAAGACACTGTAATTTCTCATGTAGAGATTTTAGATAGTTTAATTGTTTTCATTTCAGAAAGGTCATCCAATGGGATGACCTTTTTTACTTTTTGTTCCAACTTTTCTTTCGCATGTTTGTTTCAATAAAAAATACATCACATGCGAATACTCCTATTTTCTCTTTCTATGGTGCTCACCTCATTGGCAATCGGTCAAGCTCCGGAAACTCTATCCATAGGTGCCTCAGCACCTGCGACGGAAATTAAAATGATGGATATTTCAGGAAAGGAGTACGCGCTGAATGACTTGAAGAAGCCTGGTGGACTATTGGTTGTTTTTTC
>JAURKF010000231.1 GCA_030831885.1 Flavobacteriales bacterium | reverse complement strand
TGGTTGAAAGATCAACGAGTGTACAAAATGTTCGAGTCGGAGATAAATCATGTCAACACGCGATTCGGCGGCTGGGAACAGGTAAAAGCATTTCGCTTATTACCACGCGCCTTCACAATTGATGCAGGCGAAATAACTCCGACATTGAAATTAAAGCGCAAGCAAATCTGTTCAAATTGGAAGAGTGAAATTGAATCCATGTACAAATCCTGATGCCGCATGATAGACCTTATCAAGGAATGGGATGAATCGCTCTTCTTATGGCTCAACGGTCGTCACACTCATTCAGCTGACGTATGCATGTGGTACGTAAGTAAAATGTGGGTGTGGTTACCGGTGTACTCCTGGATGCTCTATCTTTTGTTTAAACGCAAATCAATTCATAACGCTGTGATTGCTTTGTTCTGCATCGCGTCGCTTCTTTTTTTGACCGATTTCGTTGCGGTAAAAACCATTAAAGAAACCGTCATGCGATTACGCCCATCGCACAATCCGCGGTTGGAAGGACTTGTGCACATGGTGCGCGATGAGCTGGGTAATTTTTATCGCGGGGGGCGCTATGGATTCTTTTCGAATCACGCAAGTAATTTCATGGGTGTAACTGTTTTTTTCATTTTACTGATGCGACCAATGAAGCTAATTAGTTCGGCAGCATTAGCTATTTGGGTATTGCTCATTGGGTATAGCAGAATTTATTTGGGTGTTCATTATCCGGTGGATGTGATGGTTGGCTTTCTATATGGCGCTGCAGCTGGATTGCTTATGTATGTTGTCTATTCGAAATTTGAAAAGAAACCATTAAAGGCATGAAGTGGTTATATGTGTTTATCGGTGGCGGATTGGGCTCGATTTGCCGATTGGCATTGGGTGGTTTGCTTGCTTCATCGACATCACTTTTTCCCTGGGCAACGCTGGCTGCCAATGCGCTGGCCGCTATCGTTATAGGTTGGCTGTTTGCAACCGGCGTGAAACAGGAAAATGAATTGGTTTGGCAGCTTGCAGCGGTTGGATTTTGTGGCGGCCTGAGCACTTTTTCAACCTTTAGCATGGAAACCATTCAATTGATGCGATCGGGCAACCATGCCATAGCATGGATGTATGTTGCAATGAGCGTTGCGATGAGCTTAATTCTCTTTTATCTCCTATCGATTTGGTTTCAACGAAGCTGAGTGCGCAAGTCAATTTTGGAAAGTTCTCGCTTCATGAGTCTTGGTTCAAATGCATGAGTAATTTAGGCCCTATGAAATCGGTTCTGTTTTTTGTATGTGTCGGATTTTTTTCCGTGTTATTGCTTTCCTGCAAAACGATGAATCTGAACGCTCAATCAAGTGATGCTGGATTGGGCAATAGTCCACGGCTTATTGTCGGTATTACGGTCGATCAGATGCGGTACGATTATCTGTTGCGCTATTGGAACGACTTCGGTAGCAAGGGGTTTCAGCGATTGGTTGATGAAGGTTTTCTGTGCCATAATCTCCACTACAATTATATGCCCACATATACCGGTCCTGGTCATGCTTCCATTTTCACAGGCACAACACCTGCGTTTCATGGAATCATCGAAAACGATTGGTACAATCGGATGAACGATACCATTATTTATTGCTCTTCGGACAATAGTGTAAAGGGTGTTGGCACTGCTTCGAAGGCAGGTCAAATGTCGCCGCATTATCTAACGGCTTCGACCTTGGGTGATATGCTGCGCATGCGCACTAACAAGCGTGGAAAGGTTATCGGTATTTCGATGAAGGATCGCGGCGCCATATTGCCCGCCGGACGCACTGCTGATGCTGCGTATTGGTTTGTTGGCGCCGATGAAGGAGTATGGGCCAGCAGCAGTTGGTACATGAATGAGCTACCAGCATGGGTAGTTCAATTCAATCAATCAAAAAAGGCCGACACCTACCTTTCTCAAACTTGGAATCTGTATCGCGATGCTGCAGTATACGACGAGAGTATCGAGGACAATAATGCACATGAAACGCCTTTTAAGGGGTCCACAAAGCCGACTTTTCCTTACGATTTATCAGCATTAAGGGCCGCCAATGGGAATTATGAAATGATAAAGGCGACTCCATTTGGGAATAGTTTGACGCTCGATTTTGCACGCGAAGTAATTGAGCAAGAAAAATTGGGCGCCGATGCAATCACGGATATGTTGTGCATGAGCTTTTCATCGACCGACTACATCGGCCATCAGTTTGGTATTCATGCCATGGAAACCCAAGATTGTTACCTGCGACTTGATAGTGAGTTGGGGACGTTCCTCGAGTATTTGGACAAAAAAGTAGGGAAGGGAAATTACACGTTATTCCTAACTGCTGATCATGGCGGCGCTCCAACCCCAAGCTACACAGCCAAAGAACAGGCGATGGGTGGATATTGGAAAAGCGACCGACTTGAATTGTTTTTGGAGGACACGCTAGCGAAGCGCTATGGTCAAGGTGACTGGATTCTGAATGAGAGTAACCAAAATGTGTTTTTGAATCATTCACTCATTCAGAACAAAAAATTGAGTTTAAAAGAAATTCAATACGAGGTAGCGCAAATGTGTCTCTCATTTTCTGAAGTGCTTAACGCATATACCGCTTCCGACCTTAATCAATCGCGTGGTGGTGATGGATTGAAAAATATGATTCAGCAAGGGTTTGACGCCCGACGTTCGGGCGATGTTGTGTATGTGCTAGATCCGGGTTTCATTGAATATGGTATGAGCGGCACTACGCATGGTTCACCATTTACTTACGATACGCACGTGCCCGCTATCTTCTTTGGGTATGGAGTGCAGCATGGTGAAACATATGTGCGACAGGCCATCACCGATATCGCTCCAACTGTGAGTATGCTAAGTGGTATGCCATTACCTGATGCTTGCTTGGGTAACCCAATTGAATCTGCAATCCGTAAAAAGAAATGATTAAGTACGCTGTTTCTACAAAGCATCCGCATCGCCATTTTATTGGATTTACGGCCGAGTTTGAAGTGAAGAATCGGATGGAAGTGCTGCTTCAACTTGCAGCATGGAGGCCGGGGCGATATGAATTGGGCAATTTTGCCAAGAATATTCGCTCATGGAAAGTGACCGATGAACATGGTAGCGCATTAAGTTTCCGCAAAACATCGAAGGATGCCTGGTTGGTTATGACGTCAGGAGTCGAAAAGATTATACTCACCTATGAATACTATGCTGCCGAATTAAACGCAGGTTCCTCTTTTCTGGATGAAGAACAGCTCTACATCAATCCAGTAAATTGTTTTTTTTATGATGCGGATTTTTCTGAAGAGAAGTTTGAAATTAAACTTCATATTCCGGAAAATTTCAAAGTAGCAACGGGATTGGCTTCCATTGGTCATCACATACTGTCGGCAACATCATTCGATGAACTTGCCGACTGTCCTCTTATTGCAAGTGCCACGCTTCAGAGACTATGCTATGAAGTCAATTCCATTCCATTCAATATCTGGATTCAAGGAGATGTGAATTTGAATGAGCAACGTCTTCTGAACGATTTTGAAGCTTTCACTAAAGTTCAACTGAATCTGTTCGGTGATATTCCTTGTAAGGAATACCATTTTCTCTATCAGTTCGTGCCTTACTTTTTAAGACATGGTGTAGAGCATAGCAACAGCACAGTTATAACTATGGGGCCTGCTGCCGACTTTCAGCAAGAGCATTTATACAAGGATTTGCTGGGCATAAGTTGTCATGAGTTGTTTCATACATGGAATGTGAAAAACATACGTCCAATAGAAATGATGCCTTATGATTTTACGTGTGAAAACTACTCGGAACAAGGTTATGTGTATGAAGGAGTAACTACCTATTATGGTGACTCCTTGTTGTGGAGAAGCGGAGCATTTACTGCCGAAGATTGGCTAGAAGTTATTGACGGTCATATCCAGGATTATGTAAGTAATCATGATGGTTGGGAGATTGCTCATAACTGGTGTGGTACTTATAGAGAATTCGCTGTATGGGATTCAAATAAAGAGTTTATTGGTAAATTCGATGTACTCTTAGAGTATGAACCTACATTTTCGGCATGGAGAAAGAAATGAAAGT
>JAURKF010000023.1 GCA_030831885.1 Flavobacteriales bacterium | reverse complement strand
GTAGCATGTCCAGCATCCTTACTCCGGAACAAATCGACTCAGCACAACGACTGATTCTAAATGCCACCCGTATCGTGATTACCACGCATAAAAGCCCCGATGGTGATGCTATCGGGTCGGCAATGGCTATGCATCATTTCCTAAAAAGTCTCGGCAAAGAGCCCGTTACTCTGCTACCTGATGCGGCCCCTGATTTCCTTCATTGGGTAAAAGACTATAACCAATGCTTGGTTGCCGAAACGCATCCTGCTGAAGCTGCTGCCTGCATTGCAAACGCAGACCTCATCTTTTCACTCGACTACAATCACCTATCGCGCACGGGCGAAGCCGTCTGTACCGAGCTGGCAAAAAGCAATGCACCTTTTATTCTTATTGACCACCACCAACAGCCGGGCGATTTTCCCCAGGTTACCTATAGCGATACCACAGCGTGTAGTACCTGCGAAATGGTATTCCGATTTATCGAGCAATGCGGTTGGAAGGGGCACCTGAATCTGGACATTGCAACAAGCATTTACTTAGGCATCATGACCGATAGCGGATCGTTTCGATATCATACCGTTTCTTTCGACACGCATCGAATAGCCGGTGAATTGATTGCAATGGGCCTCGATCACGCCGAGATTCATCGCAATGTGTACGACACCAATCTAATGGATAAGCTCAAACTAATCGGTTACGCACTCAGTGAGAAATTGGTAGTATTGCACGAACATTCCACAGCATTCATAAGCCTCGAAAAAGAAGAATTGACTCGCTACAACTATCGCCAGGGCGATACAGAAGGTTTGGTCAATCAGGCATTATCTATTCGAGGAATCAAGTTTGCCGCTTTCTTTAGGGAAGGGAACAATGAGATAAAAATATCCTTCCGTTCGAAGGGCACTTTCGATGTAAATGCGTTTTCCCGTTCTCACTGGCAAGGGGGAGGCCATATCAATGCAGCAGGCGGCCTCAGTAATGAATCAATGGAAGCCACCTTGCTTAAGTTTTGTGAGCTCACCCAGCGCAACAGCAATCAAATAACTGCCTCATGAAATCAATCGTCTGCCTGTTCGCTCTTCTGACTTTGTTGTCTTGTAAAGGCAAAAACCCTCGTCCGGTAAATGAGCAAGATGTAGCTCGGGCGCAAAAAGAAATGATTGAAGAAAACAAACGCCAACACAATGCGGAGATGAAGGCCATCAAAGAGTTCATTGCAACAAACTATTGGCCGATGAAAGAAACTTCAACCGGGCTTCACTATTGGATTTACCAACCGGGTGAAGGTGTCCAAGCCAAAAAAGATGACCATGTAGCAATCTCATATATCATTAGTCTGCTTGATGGAACAACATGTTATAAAATCGATGACGCGTCGCCCAAGCAATTACACATTGGACACGATAATGTGGAAAGCGGATTGCATGAAGCCCTTCAGCTGATGCATGCCGGCGACAAAGCGAAATTCATATTCCCATCGCATCTCGCATTCGGATTTACGGGCGATTCAGGAAAAATCCCCCAAAATGCCACTGTCGTATATGATATTCATCTAATCAGTATTCATCCATGAACACACATCGCTTTAGACTGAAATTCATTGGAGGCATTCTGATATGTTCGCTTTTTTACGGCTGCGGAGGCGAAAATGAATTCCTATCAATTGGCGACAACATTTCCAAGAAGCTTATTGCATTAGGTGATTGCAATCCACCGATGAAAGATGCAGAATACTTCATTGTTGAAACTGAATTCGACACTCCCAATCTCCCGGCGCTTTTCCAGCATGAGGGACCGCATACGCTCTATTGCCACAGCTTGAATATTCCTACCCTGCAATCCTGGGAAGACTCCATTCACTGGCGCATTCGGAAAGAGCTCAATGAATTGAATTGCGGTGATGGCATTGTTTTTCGCACCCCGCTTCACGCAGTAAATAGAACCTTTCTATGCGCCTACAAGGACTGCCCAATTGAAAATGAAAATGAGCTCGTCGAAATACAACTGAAATTATTAAAAACCTTTGATGAGAAAGGCTTTCGTACCTATCTCCAGCATGCTGCCCAGCACGACGAAATGACGGAAAGTGAAGCCGTTGAATTACTGCTTATGAATCATCCGGAAAAAAACTATCAAAAACACGGTGATTGCTTTATTGAAACATTGGTGCATGGGACCGGCGATTCAATTACATCGGGCAATGAACTTTCTATATCTTACACAACGCATTTGCTCGATGGCACTCAGCTCGACGAACCAACAGATTTTCAATTCTCTTATGGCAGGCCTGGACAAATTGTTGATGGTCTTCATTATGCATTGAGTTTGATGCGAAAAGGTGATGAGTCTGTAATTTATCTTCCGTCGAAACTAGCTTTTGGAATCAACGGCAGTGGTTCGGGAGGTGTCCCCCCCAAAACACCTGTCTATTTCAAACTAAAAATCGATAACGAATTCAATTGATACTTTTTGAAGGAAGCACATTGTTTTGAAATTGAACATTCTTAAAAACCGAAAGGATGATTAAACCGGAATGAGCAAGGAAAGCATTACACTTCTTCTGTCGCTATTCACGTTGCGTCTGACAGCCCAGGATAACTTGGGAATTGCAGGCAGTACGCGCTCGCCAATCAACACCGTTTGGAATAATCCTTCCACTATTGTCGACTCCCGCGCATTCATCGATTTCCAACTGATCGGCCTTGATGTTTTCGCTAAAAATGATCTCGTCTATTTGCGTGGAAAAGAGCTTTCAGCGGCCAGTTTTGATACAATGACTACCGTACCACTGCGAAAGCAGCTTACTTCCTATTCTGCCTTTGCAGATTTACGCGTAGGTGGCCCCTCTATATCATTTGCAATAAAACAACACGCTTTCGCAATAAGCACTTCTGCCCGTGTTATGACCGATGCCAGAGGCATCCCAAGTAAAGCATACGATTGGGCGCTGCATGGTTTCGATGCTCCGGAAGAGAAAAACAAACTCAACACGATTCGAAATGTGCGCACCAATGCGCTAGCATGGGGTGAGTTGGGCTTCACTTACGGCACCATAATCCAGAGAAGGGGTACCTCAATGACACAGGCAGCGGTTACATTAAAGCGCCTTTTCGGCTTCGCAGGGGCAGGCGTTCGCCTAGACTCATGGACCTATATGATTCATGATGACAACTCCATTGAGACGCGCGAGTTTATTGGCCAATACGGATTTAATGACCCAACACAGAACTACATCAATGGCAAAGGTTGGGGAGCCGACATTGGCGTTACCTACAAGGTAAAACTCAAGAACACGGAAGACTATGTACCTCATTCTCCCTGCACTGATGGTGACTATCTCTACCGAATAGGTGTATCCCTGCTCGATGTTGGACGCATTCAGTTCAATCAACCTTTTTACAACAATAATTTCTCCCAGAATCAGCAAACCATGTGGGAAAATTATCAGGGCACACAGGCCGATGATCTGGCAGATGTAGATAGCCTAATCAACAATAATTTTCAGTTGGTGAAAGACAATAGCACTGAAACAAACTTCGCTATGCTGCTTCCGGCAGCG
>JAURKF010000230.1 GCA_030831885.1 Flavobacteriales bacterium | reverse complement strand
GCAGCGTAATCTTTCATCGCAAATGGATTTATGGGATTACCATTGTTGTTTGCATTTTGGGAGCCTATGGTATCAGCCGCATGCACACCACAGGAAATATCGTGGATGACATTCCCGATACAGACCGAGTGATAACAGACCTCCAATGGTTCGAATCCAACTTCAATGGTGTTATGCCCTTTGAAATACTGGTTGACTGCCAGAAAAAAGGACAGATTACCAAAGAAAAGAACCTTCAAAAAATTGAACAGCTCCAACAGCTTCTTACACACTATCAACTTCAACTAAAAGACACTGTTGTTCACCCCTTTTCTCGATCGCTTTCTATCGTTGACGCAGGAAAATACGTAAGACAAGCCTTTTACATGGGCGATTCAGCTTATTACACACTAATTCCGCGCGAGGAACAAGCATTCATTGCCGACTTCATCGGCAATGACGACAGAGCGGATCATGGAGTACAAAAAACATTTCTTGATAGCACAAAGAAACTTACGCGCATAACCACGCAAGTAGCCGATATCGGAACACAGGAAATGGATCGTCTCATGGCCGACATTAAACCCCAAATCGATAGCATTTTCAACCCGGACAAATACAAGGTTACCCTTACCGGAACTTCGGTTGTCTTCTTGGAGGGAACTAATTACCTCGTAAGCGATTTATTCAGTTCGCTGCTCTTTGGTGTATTGATTATATCATTGATGATGGCGTTCATGTTTTGGAGTGCACGAATGGTTTTCATTTCATTCATACCGAACATAATTCCTCAAATCATAACTGCCGGCATTATGGGGTTTGCCGGCATACCTCTGAAGCCATCTACAATACTTGTTTTCTCCATTGCATTGGGAATTACGGTCGATAACACCATTCATTATCTCGCTAAATACCGTCAGGAATTGAAGTTCCATGATTGGAAAATCAAGGAGTCGGCCTTACTTGCTATCCGCGAAACAGGCGCGAGTATGGTATATACATCACTTGTTTTGTTATTCGGGTTTGGATGTTTTGCGGCCAGTGAATTTGAAGGAACGCGTGCTTTGGGGATTCTGACTGCAGTAACCTTGCTGGTTGCAATGATTACTAACTTGCTGGTGCTACCCGCTCTCCTTCTCTCCTTTCAGAAACGCATCACAACCAAATCATTTCAGGAGCCTTTTTTCCAAACTCTCGACGAAGAAGACGATTTGCATTACGACGATTGGAGCGTGCGCAAGATTGAGTTGGAAAACAAATAAATTAGCATTCCATGAAAGGTATCATTCTCGCAGGTGGCAGTGGAACCCGATTATATCCGCTCACACTAGCTGTAAGCAAGCAGCTAATGCCCATATACGACAAGCCGATGATTTATTATCCGCTTTCGACGTTGATGCTCTCGGGCATACGTGATATTCTCATTATTTCCACACCTCACGACCTACCTGGCTTTGAAAAACTATTGGGAGATGGTTCACGCATCGGATGTAATTTCAGCTATCAGGTGCAGGAAGTACCCAATGGGCTCGCACAAGCTTTTGTTTTGGGGGCTGATTTCGTTGGAAATGAAAAGGCTGCACTCATATTGGGGGACAATATATTTTATGGTCGTGGCTTAGGACATACCCTTCGCGAACACACCCATATAGATGGTGGACTTGTTTACGCCTACCATGTAAGCGACCCTGAGCGCTATGGTGTTGTAGAATTCGATGCGGCAGGGCATGCCATCAGTATCGAGGAAAAACCTAAGCAACCAAAAAGCAATTATGCAGTGCCCGGACTTTACTTCTACGATAACGACGTAATTGAAATTGCAAAAAATCTCCGACCAAGCGCACGCGGCGAATATGAAATCACGGATGTGAACAAAGAATATCTCCGCCAAGGGCGTTTGAAAGTGCAGCGAATGGACCGCGGCACCGCTTGGCTGGATACGGGCACATTCGCATCGCTCATGCAAGCCGGGCAGTATGTGCAGGTGATCGAGGAAAGACAAGGACTAAAAATCGGTTGTATAGAAGAAATTGCCTGGCGTATGGGCTTTATCAGCGATGCTCAAGCCGAACAAATAGCGCAGCCGCTTGTTAATAGCGGTTATGGTAAATACATCCTCGATCAACTCAAAGCAGGTAAGCAATAGCATGCACACGCTCGAAGATTTGCAGGCTGTCATTCAAAAAAAGATAGACGGATTCTGTCGAAAAAACGGTGATGAATCGATCCTACAGCCGGTGAATTACATACTTCATTTGGGGGGGAAACGTATTCGTCCACTACTCACCTTACTTGCGGCTGATGCTTTCAGCGATGACATCGATGATGCGGTATATCCTGCCATCGCGATGGAGATTTTCCACAATTTCACACTGATGCATGATGACATCATGGATAATGCCCCCATTCGCCGAGGGAAACCTACCGTACACGAACGATGGAATCGTGATGTAGCTATTTTGAGCGGTGATGCCATGCTCATTCAAGCATATCAACTCATCATTAAAACTCGCCCCGAATGCCTTTCACGCGTATTGGAAACGTTCAATACAACCGCTTTGGAAGTTTGCAAAGGCCAGCAGCTCGACATGGAGTTTCAAAACCGAAACGATGTAACAATTGAGGAGTATATTGAAATGATTCGCTTGAAAACATCCGTGTTGCTCGGTGGATCGATGAGAGTAGGTGCCATTATCAGTGGCGCCTCTGAACAGGATCAAACCCTCATTTACCAATTCGCTATTGACTTGGGAATCTCATTTCAGCTTTGGGATGATTATCTGGACACATTCGGTGATTCGAATAAAATCGGGAAGCAAGTTGGAGGAGACATTCTTGCGAATAAGAAAACCTACTTGATGATTAAAGCCATGGAACTGGCGAGTGCAGAGCAACGATTATTCATTACCACATTACTTTCCAGTGATGAATCAGCTGAGAAAAAAGTATCCGCTGTTACACTACTATATAAGGAGTACGAATTGGATAGTTTACTGCGTTCCACAGCCAACAGCTACTATGAACAGGCTCTTAAAAATCTATACGCACTCAGCATTCCCGATACGCGCAGGCATAAAATTCATGCTCTAGCAAAAGCTCTGCACGGCCGAGAATTCTAGATTAATTGCCGCTTAGCTTTTCAAAGTACCCTGTGAAGACTTCTCCGTCCGAACGAGTGAAGATGTAGAAATAAACACCATCGGCGAATTCCGAGGCCGCCCAATTGTTGTTGTAATCCTTATCCTCGAAAATCATATTTCCCCAACGATCAAAAACCTGCAGCGTGCTGCCTCTAAAACCGTTGATTCCACGGATTTCGAACGTGTCATTTTTACCATCGCCATTGGGCGTGAAAATATTCGGAATTTTCGTGCTGCAAAGGTCTGTTATCACTTTAGACACACCGGTAGATCCGCACTCATCTGTAAAGGTGATGTAATAGGTGCCTATAAAGTCAGCAAAAAATGAATAGTCAGTTATCGTGAGGGAGTCCTGCGAAAAATTCACTTGATACGGCGGAGCTCCGGCGCGAGCCAAATCTTCCGTTTGCTGACCGAAGCAATTATTCACGAGCGGCGCAACAATGATAGGCCCAGGCTCTACTACATCAAAATCGGCGCTGGACGTGCTGCCACACCAATCGGTAATCTCAACAGAATAGCTTCCGGCGTCACCAACTTCAAAATAATGATTATTAGCCTGTGTTCCATCCGACCAATTATATCCGAATGGAGCAAAGCCACCTGTGATAACCGGAGAAATAGTAGTGTCATTGTTACATATATATACCGTCTTCATATCTACAGTAGGCTGGAAGTAGTCGCGGATGACGATGTTAGTTGTGAGCGTATCCAGCTCGCCCTCTAGATTAACAAAGTACATATCAATTATTAGAGACTCATCACCCTCATCGTTGATAGCATCAGGAATAGTAACAATTGGAATAATTACTGGCTCACCCTGAATACTATAAGTGGTGGGTAATGCTTCGTAGTCCAACCCATTAATGGCTATTCCCGAATAATTCAATTCTACATCGAGTATTTCCGCTGCACATGCAGGCGGTTCCAATCTCAATTCGCCATCAATGCAACCTTCAATTAAAACTATCTCATCAAATCCGCTTGGGCCTCCAATTGAGTATGCCTCAATGCCTGCGCCTGAAATTTGAAAGCTACCCGATTCTAGGGCTACGATTGATTTAAGTGCACCATCTGAACCGTCAGCAATTGCCAATTTCATGTGGTAGGTTTCACCACACTGCAAATCAGCATAAACACGCAAAGAATCGGTGTATCCTGTGCAACTAACTGTGTTATTAATTGCATTGCCAGGATTATCAATGTAGTACGAGGTATTCAGCACATTGTTCACGGATGAAATGGTAATAGGCAATGGAGGATCGCTATTGGGGACAACCGCGATGTTTTGAGCCCCATCGGGGAATGCAGCTGGAGCGGCGTATGGTCCAGTAATGCCAGGACCTGAAATCAAAAATGCAAACACATCATTGAACTGAGTATTTACATAGGTTAGATATTCATCCGAACCAAAAATGTATTTGAAAGTAAGTAACGGGCCGGTTGCTACAAAGTCGAACTCCAAAATTGCAACATCATTCACACTGCCTACAGTGAAAGACTGGTTGATGAGAGGTGGCACCGAATTGGCGATATCCAGCAGGTCATTCTCACTTCCAACAGTAGCCAATGGTTCACCATTAAAAGCTCCAGGCATAAAGTTTCCTGCGTGGCTCGTGCTTAATAGAATACCACCCGGAATAGTAAAATTGCCACCTGCATTTTCATATAATCCTAGCTGCACCGGATCTCCGGTGAATGAAATATTACTGACCTGCACGTTCGGCCCAACTAATGCCGCAACCGCATCAGCAGGAGTAACCGTTGCTAAAGTTACCTGAGAATACGAACTAAATACAACAAAACATGCAAAAACAAGAAGAACTATTTTTCTCATAAGTTATGATTTCATCAATTCAACTGACATTCAAAGGTCATCATAAGTTGCACGTTCAGCGCACAATCGAAACATGTCCTGAGCGTTCAAATGAATTATAACGGGCGTCAGTGGCCTGCAATATAAAGCTATAAACACCATCAGGCACAAAATAATCTCCCTTTCGCACATCACCGCACCAGTATTCATCCATATCACGCGATTCGAAAACAACTTCACCAAACCGATTAAAAACCCGAACATAATAGCTCACCAGTTCTCTTCCTACAGGTTTCCAAAAATCATTGATACCGTCTTCATTCGGTGAAAATGCGGAAGGTATGAAAACAGCACCTGTTTGCTGAAACTCCTGAGACACTTCATTGTGACAGCCATTTGGCGAATATGCATGAAGCGTTGCTACCCACGCATCTACCGTCATAAATTCATGAACGGGGCTATGCTCATTAGAAACTGTTCCATCTGAGAATTCCCAAAAGCAAACAAGTGAGTCCGATAACAAATTAGTAAAACCGACTACATTATCTTCCAGATAAACCGAGGTAAAATTGGGCTGCACATAGTCAATATCAACACTTACATTAGCTGAAACAAAGTGGCCACATTGGTCTTGGACAAATAACCTATACTCCGTCGGCTCCAATGGCACTACATAGACTGAGTCCTGGTCAGAACCTCCATCCCACGAGAGTGTCAAATCACCGATTCCGCCCTGAGCACTCCCGGTTAGCATTAAGCCATCATAGAGACAAATGACTGTGTCGGAACATACAGTAACAGAGATTGGAGCCGGTGGAATGAATATAGACATCGCATCACTGGAACTATTTCCGCATTCATCTCCTACACTGAGAGCTATATCCGTATCGGTTGGCGTGGTATAGTTTATCGACGTGTTCGTGGAATATGACACACCATTGACAGTCCAAGAGTAATCGAGATTTCCAGCACCTCCGGAGACAACCGGCACAATAGAACTTGTGACTAAACAATTAGTCGTAATATCCTCAGGTAGTAGGACGCCGACGGGAACAGGGGGAACCGAAATGTTCACTTCATCACTTGCACTATTGCCACACTCATCGGTGACCTCAATTCGCAAGGAGGCATTCGAAAAGAAATAATTACTAAAGCTTGATGACACTGTGTTGGATGCATCATCAACAAACCACTCGAACTGATAATTGCCCACTCCTCCGGTTGGATTAGCTGTGTATGAAACCTCATCTGTGCATTGCACAATCAAATCAGAACCAAGATTGATTTCAATTGGTACGGCCGGGACGTTATAAAAAAACACATCAGAAATCTCTACACCGCAAACGTCAACAACTGTAAATTCTAAACTCACGCTTTCACCCGAAGAAAAAAGCAAATTATTATTGATTGATTCCAATGCACCATCAACATACCATGCAACTTCATAAGGTGGCAATCCACCT
>JAURKF010000229.1 GCA_030831885.1 Flavobacteriales bacterium | reverse complement strand
CACATCAACTGCGAAAAGACCTTTGAAAACCTCATCATGATGTGGCGGATATCCTTTCAAACCCATATCTGCAACGATCATTTTATCGATTAGAAAACCATACTGCTGAGCAAAGCGCAAGATGGTTTTACCTCCCATGGAATGACCGATGAGCCTGATGTCGCGAAGTCCTAGGTCGGCAATCAACTCGAACAGATCGTTGGCCATATGGTCATAATCCATTTCAGGAGCGTGTGGAGAGTGGCCGTGATTGCGCTGGTCCACCAGATATACGGTATGCGTATTGGCAAAACTTCGAGCATGAGTTTGCCAATTGTCGGCACTGCCAAACAATCCGTGCAAAATGATTAACGGAGGTCCATCGCCTAGGATGCGGTGAAACAGTTTCATACGCCTTCAATTTCCCGTTTATAGAGGCGAACAGTATTCTCAAGCCCCCAATAAAGCGCATCACTAATGAGCGCATGTCCAATGGATACCTCCAATAGATTTGGAACACGGGCCGCGAAATAGCGAAGATTGGCAAATGATAAGTCGTGTCCAGCATTGACGCCCAACCCGGCTGCATGAGCCATTGTTGCAGTATCCACAAACGGCTGAACAGCAAGAACCTTGTCGCTGGAATATCCTACGGCGTAAGATTCGGTATAAAGCTCTATTCGATTCGTGCCTGTTTTGGCTGCTGCTTCAACCAGCCGGGGATCTGCATTCAGAAAAATACTTACGCGAATTCCTGCTGCATGGAATCGTGCCGTTACATCGGCGAGAAATGATTGATGCGTGATAACATCCCAGCCTGTGTTGGATGTGATGGCATCGGGCGGATCGGGCACAAGGGTTACTTGATGAGGCTTAACTTCCAAAACCATAGACATAAAATCGTCTGACGGATAGCCCTCAATATTGAATTCCGTCTGAACAACCTCTTTCAGTTGATACACATCGCTTCGCCTAATATGACGCTCGTCGGGTCTTGGGTGCACCGTAATTCCATCTGCACCGTAACTCTCGATACGCCGTGCCGCTTCTATAACGTCAGGCACAGAGCCGCCACGTGCGTTGCGCAAGGTTGCAATTTTGTTGATGTTTACGCTTAGTTTGGTCATTGGAAAAAATCCGAGCAAAGAAAAGACTATTCGGGCTGCAACACTTCCACGTCCATTTTTAATGGCAAATCCTATCTTTCACATATCCGACATGTGAATAAGTTAAATCGCCAAATACTTGAGAATATTTTCAAATAAGACCCTTTGCCGCAATACTTTTGTACTTGAAGTATAGACCTCCTGAGGTAATCACCAGTGATTAATTCGCGCAAACTCATAACATCCCGCATCCCTTCGCTCAGTGCGCAGGACGAGCCAATGAAGGCGCTCGACATGATGGATCATCTGCGCATATCTCATCTACCCATTATTGAAAACGGCATGCTGTTGGGCCTTATTTCGGAAGATGCATTAATGGATTTGGAGAGTTTGCAGGGCGATTCCTCCGGGCTGCCGCTCATTCATGCTCACGTGCTGCCAGGTGCACACGTGCTGGAGGTTCTCAAAATCACCAGCGAACATCGTTTAAGCGTAATCCCGGTGGTTGACGAGGAAAACAATTATCTGGGGTCTATACGTCTCGAAGACTTGGTAGAGCAACTAACTCCTATGTTGGGTGCTGATCAGCGGGGAGGCATCCTAGTGTTGGAGCTTTGGGATAAGGACTACAGCATGCAACAGATTTCGCGGATTATTGAAGAGAATAATGCCAAAATTTTAAGCACGTCGGTGAGTCCCGGAGAAGATGGAAAAATCGAAATAAACATTAAAATCAACCAACCTGACTTAAATGCTATCATCAGCAGTTTCGAACGATTCGGCTATCATGTGAAGGCAAATTTTCAGGAATCTGTGTACACAGAAGATCTTCGCAAACGCTACGAAGAACTGATGCGAATCCTCAACATATAGGAGAAACACAGCATTGGCCTAGAATGAATATGGGACACTTCCGTTCGGCCCGCCTTCTTCGTTTCTTTGTATCCTTCAATTCGAATTACTCGTGAAAATAGCCCTATACGGAAAACGCTTCGGTGACGAATTCACCGACAGCATTGAAAAACTGCTGGATGCCATGGTGCGCAGGGGTATTGGTATAGTTATCCATGAAAAATTCTATCTTTTTCTTGCTCAAAAAGTAACTCTGCCCAGCACCATCGAAATTTTTCGCACTACGTCAGATTTACAGGGAGTGTCTTATTTATTGAGTGTAGGGGGTGATGGTACTTTGCTTGAAACGGCAGCCATCATTCGCGACACTCGCATTCCCGTGCTTGGCATCAATACAGGACGCTTGGGCTTTTTATCCCCGGTTTCAGGAAACGACGTTGAATTGGCAATTGAAGCATTAGTCAATCAGCAATACTCACTCGATCGAAGATCGCTTATTGAAATAAAAAGCGCTCAGCAAGATTTTGGAGATTTTCCATTTGCCCTCAATGATGTGACAATAACCAACAAGCAGCGAAGCAGCATGATTGCAGTTCATGCCTATGTCAATGATCAATTTATGAGCACCTATTGGGCAGATGGCCTTATCGTCTCCACCCCAACAGGTTCAACAGCATACTCACTTAGTTGCGGTGGCCCCATCGTAATGCCCGACAGCAATAATGTTATTCTAACACCTATTGCGCCGCACAATCTCAACGTCAGACCATTTGTATTGCCCAATACAGGCAAAGTTTCGCTGCGGGCGGAGGGTAGAGAACCCAATTTTGCATTGACCTTGGATAGCCGCACATTTTTAATAGACAATGAAACGATTATCGATTTGACACGCGCCAGTTTCGAATTCCACCTTGTAAGTTTGCCTGGTTTCGGATTCTTCAACACAATTCGGCAAAAAATGGGATGGGGTCTCGATGCGCGAAGCAAAAGAAATTAAAAACCTTTTCACACATCAGCACGTATTAGGCAATAGATGAATTTCCGTTTCGTTGACATACCCGTGAAGTCTTTATTTACAGTTGTGTTAGTGAGCATCTCAACCTTACTATTCGCTCAGCAAAACAAATTTGAACGAAGCAAGGATATTGGCCTACTCTTCGGAACGAGCTACTACCTCGGTGAAATCAATCCATACAAGCATTTTGGAACCAAATTAAAAGGTGGGGGTGGACTTTCCTTTCGCAATAATTACAATCGTCGCTGGACACTAAAATCAAGTGTTCTTTATCACGTAATAGAGGCATGGGACTCTTATAGCGAAGACCCATGGATTCGCAACCGCAATTTGAGCTTTCGAAATCAAATAATCGAGGGAAGTGTGCAGGGAGAATTAAACTTCTTCAACTATCAACTAGGTAATCCGAAATTTCCTGTATCACCTTATTTGTTCGCCGGTCTCGCCTTTTTGAGAATGCGTCCTATGGCGCAATACAGAGGCAACTGGTATGAGCTGCAGCCGCTCGGCACAGAAGGTCAGGGATCAGATTTGGGGGGCGATAAGTATAAAACCGATATATTCTCTGTTCCATTCGGAGCGGGAATCAAAACTAACCTTTTTGCGATCTTCGGCCTCAGCATAGAGTGGGGAGTTCGAAAAACCTGGACAGACTATCTTGACGATATTTCAGGAAAATACGTTGACCCGGGTATGCTTGCCGACCTCAATGGCGAGTTAGCTGCAGCTTTGTCCGATCGCAGTTTGCAACCGGAAATACCCAATGCCACTGGAGGCAACAACGGAGGCCTGCAACGCGGTGATCCCGGGAGAAAAGATTTTTATTTCTTTTCTATGGTTTCCCTGAACATTCGCTTCGACAAGAAGGCAACGACCTGCTGGGAACACGAATAGTCCATATTTTCGTCTCACAACCTTTTTTGGCATTCGGAATAGGGCTACCAAACCACTAAATTTGCCCCCTCAGGAATGGTTGTTCCGAGAAGGATTTCATGAGCTTACTTGACCAAATCGATACATCACGCGCTCCGCGCCATGTTGCCATCATCATGGATGGCAACGGCCGATGGGCTAAAAACCAAGGTAAAGAGAGAATCTTTGGTCATTCGCATGGTGTTGAATCCGTGCGTGCAGCGCTCAAGGCAGCTACACGGAGCGGTGTCGAATTTCTTACGCTTTATGCTTTTTCCACCGAAAATTGGAATCGCCCCAAAGAAGAGGTTGATGCTTTAATGAGTCTTTTGGTTCAAACAATTATTGGCGAATTGCCCGAGCTAGATGAAAATCAGGTGCGTCTGCATGCTATCGGTGATTTGGAAAAACTTCCATTCGACTGCAACAATCAACTGCAACATGCAATTCAACATACTGCACAGCATAAAAGGGTCAATTTGATATTAGCTCTCAACTATAGTGCACGTTGGGAAATCACTCATGCAGTAAGGAAAATTGTTGCCGAAGGAGTTGAAGCAGATAAAATCACGGATGAATTATTTGCCTCCAAACTTTCTACTGCAGCCTTTCCAGATCCCGAATTGCTAATACGCACAAGCGGAGAAGAACGTATCAGTAATTTTTTACTCTGGCAAATCGCATATGCCGAACTCTATTTTACTCCTACTCTTTGGCCCGACTTCCGCGAAGAAGACTTTTATGCCGCGCTAATTGATTTCCAATCTCGAGAACGCCGCTTTGGCAAAACATCTGAACAAATAGCATCAGAATCGATTCCCGACCAGCATTCATGAAGCGTTTCATAGATACCAATTGTCGCAATTCAAACCGAGTGATTCGGTCTTTTGCACCATTCGTCCTATTCCTACTTTTATTTAGTAGCGCGACCTGCCTTCCGGGTCAAACCATTATTGGAAATCAGGTGGACTACGCTGCACCGCTCACCTACCGCATAGCCGGAATTTCGGTGGTTGGCGCTCAATACACCGACGTGCAGGCCATCAAACTGTTCAGCGGTTTGCAAGAGGGAGATGAAATTTCAATCCCCGGTGATGCAATTACCGACGCTATCCGAAAACTCTGGAAACAGAAGCTCTTTACTGATATCGGCATATACGCCGCAGAGTTCAGAGGCAACGACGTATTTCTGGTTATTAGCCTGAAAGAATCGCCGCGTATGACCAAATACGTTATCAATGGAATTAAAAAATCAGAGGCAGATAACCTACGTGAAAAGCTCGATCTGCGCACGATGACCATCAGCACCGACAACGTAAAGAACAATGCGATTAAAACGATTCGTGACTATTACATCGAGAAGGGCTTCTTTTCCGCACAGGTAAAAATTTCCGAACGTGCCGACCCCACATTACAAAATGGAGTCATACTAGAGTTTGATGTGAACAAGGGAAATCGCATCAAGATTGAAGAAATTGCTATTGAAGGTGCTGGAATTGCGCAGGAAAAACGAGATTTTCTTTTTATCAAAGGCAAAAAAATGCGCGCTGTAATGAGCTCTGACGCCATTAAGCGAACGATGAAAGAAACAAAAGAGCGCGACTGGAAGCGTGTTTTCAAGGCTTCCAAATTCCTTGAAGAGAAATACGAAGAGGATAAACAAAAGATTATCGCCAAGTACAACAAGAAGGGCTTTAGAAATGCAAAAATTGTATATGACTCAATTTACACCATCAACAGCGAACGAGTAGGTATTTACATGAAAATTGAAGAAGGCAATCGCTTCTATTTCCGTAATATCAATTTTGTTGGAAACACGAAATACACGGCAGGTAGGCTTGATAGTGTATTGAACATACGCCGAGGCGATATCTATAATGTGGAGTTGCTTGAATCGCGTCTCAACTTCAATCCGCAAGGGGTCGATCTTTCTTCACTTTACACTGACGATGGATACCTTGCCTTCTATGCATTTCCGGTTGAAACACTTGTGGATCCCGATAGTATAGACATCGAAGTGCGCATGAATGAGGGTAAGCAGTTTCGAATTGGCAGAATTAAAGTCAGTGGAAACACGAAAACCAACGATCACGTAATTTTCCGAGAGATACGTACCCGACCCGGAGAGTTGTTCAATCGCAGCGACATTATCCGAACCCAGCGTGAATTGGCTTCGCTGGGGTATTTCAATCAGGAGGCATTTGATGTGCGCACCAATCCGCGTCCGGATGTGGGCCTTGTTGACCTTGAGTATGTTCTGGAGGAAAAACCCAATGACCAGATACAGCTTAGTGGGGGTTGGGGTGGCGGTCGCGTCGTCGGCTCGTTACAATTGAGTTTTACGAATTTTTCGATGCGTAATTTCTTCAAAAAAGAAGCTTGGAGCCCGCTTCCAACCGGTGATGGTCAGCGCCTAGCACTCAGCGCATCCTCGAACGGCACCTTCTTTCAGGCCTACAACATTTCATTCACAGAGCCCTGGCTTGGTGGAAAAAAGCCCACTTCCTTGAGTGTTTCCTCTAGTATTTCAAGACAGACCAACGGACAATTCAAGAAACTTCGTCAGAGCGATTTGGATAGCAATCCCTATTTGCGCGAAAACTATTCGGTAGGTGATGACAATCCGAATCTTCAAGAACTAAAAGTCATCGGTGGAGCGGTAAACATTGGTACGCGACTTCAACGGCCCGACGACTACTTCGTGTTGTACACGGGTATATCATATCAAAAATTCATTCTAAACAACTACCGCGCTTTCTTCGGAGATTTCTCGAATGGTATTGCCAACAACCTCGCGTACAACTTTACACTTTCGCGCAGTTCAACCAGCGAGCCTATTTATCCCACCTATGGCTCCACTATCACTTTCACAACGAAAGTAACACCCCCGTATAAATTCTTTGCCGAACGTTTTGGAGGGAAATCGTTTGACTATGTGAACATGACGCAAGACGAGCGTTTCAAGTTAGTGGAATATTACAAAATGAAGTTTACAGCACATTGGTACACTGCGCTGAATAAACACAAGGATCGCAAGTTCGTGTTACATACCAACGTGGGATTGGGCTTTATCGGTTCGTACAACAAACAACTCGGGCTAACTCCTTTCGAGCGTTTTTACCTTGGTGGAGTCTATCTCAGCGGATTTCTGCTCGACGGCCGTGAAATCGTAAATCTGCGAGGATACGATGACCTTACTCTTACCTCACCCAACCAGAATACAGGAGCCCCGGTAATCGCCAAATACAGCGCGGAATTGCGCTATCCGCTTTCAACCAATCCGAGTGCGACTATTTATATGATGGCATTTGCAGAGGCAGGCAATACATGGAGCGATATTCAGTTATTCAACCCCTACCAATTATACCGATCGGCAGGAACAGGACTTCGGATTTTCCTGCCCATGTTCGGTTTGCTTGGGTTTGACTATGGTTGGCGACTGGACGACTTACCCTCATTTCCCAATATGGCTCGAGGGCAATTCCACTTCTCCATCGGTATGAATATGGGAGAACTTTAGAAACATTACCTTAGTGAATATTTATCAGAAATCTTTAGCTTCATGAAAATTTTCCTTACCGGCTTTTTCGTAGCAATCACCGGCATTCTTTGCGCTCAAAAGTTTGCCTATGTTGATTCCAAATACATTCTGAGCCACGTTCCGGAGTATCAGCAGGCTCAAGCGGAGATAAATAAACTTAGCACTCAATGGCAGAAAGACATTGAGAATAAATATGAGACAGTTGCCAAACTCGTAACCTCTCTTCAGGCAGAGAAAATTCTGCTCACGGATGAAATGAAGCAAAAGCGTGAACAGGAAATAGAAACGAAGCGTCAGGAAGCCAAGGACATGCAGAAGGCAAAGTTTGGAATAGATGGCGAACTTTTCAAGAAGCGCGAAGAATTGGTAAAACCAATACAGGATCAGATTTACGAGGCCATTCAGGAAGTTGCATCCACAAGCGCTCTAATGGTTGTGTTTGACAAAGCCAATCAAAGCAATATGCTTTATACCAACCCGAAGCACGACATTAGCGATAAGGTATTGAAGAAGATGGGCTTGAAGCCCGGAGAAACGCTCGATGAGGAAGAAGGTAGCGAAGAAGAAGGCGAGAAGAAAAATGAAGCTGATCCCAATTCAAAAGGTACCAATAACGGTGCAGGCGGCAAAAACACTGTCCCATCCAAGGGCGGCAGCCGACCTACAGGCAAGGATAAATAAGATTGTATTCCTACATTTGGCACGGAAATTCGAAGCCGGATTTTTCAAGATTCAATACCATTATGATTAAAAAACTCACACTCTTGTCGTTTCTGTGCGGGCTTATCCTCGCCGGTCAAGCGCAAAAACTAGGACACATCAACGGACAAATGCTTGTAGAGCATATGCCCGAATACAAAACCGCCTACGAAGAACTCAACACCTATAAAAAGCAATATGAAGAGGCGTTACTCGCCATGCGCACAGAGTACGAGAAGATGATTGAAGACTTCAAAAAAGCTGAACAAAGCGCGCCAAAGGTAATTCTCGACACGAAAGTGAAGGAAATTCAGGCTAAAGAACAAGGCATCTACGACTTTCAGGAACAAGCAAGTGCCGATGTAGCAGCAGAGGAACAAAGAAAAATCGAGCCCATTCTTGAAAAAGCCAAGAAAGCTATTGAGGATGTATCTAAAGCAAATGGATATGTGTACATCTTTGACGCGGGCGCAGGCTCCATGCTATACCTCGGCGGCGACGATATCACCAAACTGGTATGTACAAAATTGAGCATACCTGATTTCACAGAGGAAGCGAAACAAGCACCCAAGAAATAATCGAACATTCGAAAAATGAAAGGCCCGGATATTTCCGGGCCTTATTTTTAGACCGATGAGCAACGAACAACCTATAGGCATTTTCGACTCAGGTATTGGTGGACTTACGGTTGCACGTGCAATACAACACTTGCTGCCCCATGAATCACTGGTCTATTTTGGAGATACTGCTCACCTGCCCTATGGCGACAAGTCGAAAGAGCTCATTGCCGAATATGCAATCACTATAACACGCTTCTTGCTGGATGAGAAAAAATGCAAAGCCATCGTCATTGCATGCAATACAGCATCGGCAGCAGCTTACGAAGCTCTGCGTGATACTTACAGAGGATCCGTGCCTGTAATCAATGTGATTGACCCGATGATAGAAGAAGTGATTGCCGACGAAAGCATTCACAAAGTTGGAATCATTGCCACCAAAACAACTGTAGCGAGCGGTGTATATCAGGAAAAATTTTCACGGCGCAAACCAGACCTTGCATTCAGTGCATTGGCTACACCGCTATTAGCATCGATGATTGAGGAAGGGTTTTACAACAACACCATCAGCGCAGCGGTATTGAACGAGTATCTCAGCAACGAAATGTTGAACAATATCGATGGCCTCGTCTTGGCTTGCACCCACTATCCTTTGATTAAAAAAGAAATTGACACCTTCTTCAAAGGAAAAGTAAAACTCTTCGACTCGGCCGAGGTGGTAGCGCGCAAACTAAAGGGAATACTGGAGAAAGAGAATCTTCTAAGCTCCCACCGATCGCACGAAAACGAATTTTTCGTTTCCGATTACACGCAAGCCTTTGAAGCTGCTACAAACATTTTCTTCAAACAGGAAATTCATTTAGAGCTCTGCCGGTTGTGAATCTCCCGAGCTCACAGAATTTTCGACGACTACCGATTCACCCTCTTGTTCCCTTTCTTTCTTGGGAAAAAATCTTCGCTGGAAAAGCAAAATCAGTATAATCCCAATTGTAATGCTGGCATCAGCAATATTGAAAATGGGAGGAAATATCTCCGAACGTTCGTGATATTCGCCCCACGGCCAGCGAGCGGTAATGTGAAACATATCCACGACATTGCCCATCAGGGGTTTTGCATAGCCTTCATAGTTCAACTCGGCCTTACCGAAATACATCGTATAATCATTGAACTCTACATCATACTTGGATCCGCGGTCGACCATCAGTCCGTAGGCCATGCTATCGATGATATTACCCATAGCTCCCGCCACAATCATACTTACACAGACGACGTATCCCCAGTGAGCTTTCTCCCTAATCAAGCGATAGAGATACCATGCAATTCCAGACACAACCAACAGACGAAAAATGCTAAGGGTGAGCTTACCTGCATCGCCGGGAATCATCCAGCCGAAAGCCATTCCCGGGTTTTCTACAAACTGCAAATCAAACCAGCCCGGAATTAGGGCCTTACTTTCTCCATAGTGAAAATTAAGCTTTACCCAGATCTTAAGCATTTGATCTAGGATGAGCACAGTAAAAATGGTGAGAAGGGCTTTTTTCAAGGTTGGATATAAAAAACGAAATCGGAGTCCGAAGACTCCGGTTTCACTCTTACGTTTTCGCTTCTAATTATTGCATATTCTTCGCTTCGATGCTCAACGTGGCGTGAGGCACGAGGCGCAGGCGCTCTTTTGGAATCAATTTTCCGGTAACGCGGCAAATACCGTAGGTCTTGTTTTTAATGCGCAATAAAGCATTTTCGAGGTTCACGATGAATTTCTCCTGACGTGCAGCCAATTGAGACAATTCTTCTCGATTCATCGTTTCGCTGCCATCTTCCATCATTTTGAAAGTGGGAGCAGTATCATCTGTTGAGTTATCGCCTTCATGTGAAAGCGATTGCTTTAATTCATCCAAATCCGATTTCGCAATCTTCAGCTTGTCGAGAATTAATACCTCGAAATCTTTCAAATCCTTGTCGGAATATCGTACATCTGTCATACTCTTCTTCTCTTCCTTTTTAATAACGGGCGCAGGAGCTGCAACCACTTTTACTTCTTCTTTCTTTACCGCAGGCACTGGAACCGGCTTTGGCGCAGGGGCAGGTGCAACTGGCTTAGCCACCGGTTTTGCCGCAGGTTTAGCCACAGGCTTGGCAGCAGGCTTAGCAGCAGGCTTGGGAGCAGGCTTGGGAGCAACCTTGGCCACCACAGTCTTCTTAGCAATCGGCTTTTGTACCGCCTTTTTGGGAGCAGGTTTCACCGCCTTTGTGGCAACTACTTTTTTCGCTACAACCTTCTTGGCTACCGGCTTTTTAGCAACTGCCTTTTTCGCAGGCTTCACTACCTTCTTAGCGGGTTTTGCAACCTTCTTCGGGGCAACTTTTTTGGCCGCTGCCTTTTTCACAACAACCTTTTTTGCAGGCTTTGCTGCTTTTTTAGGAGCCGACTTCTTCACTGCTTTTTTAGGTGCAGGTTTAGAAGCCTTCTTCACGGGCTTGGCTGGTTTCTTGGCTGGTTTCGATGCTTTTTTAGGAGCCGGCTTCGACTTAGCTGCAGCCTTCTTTGCCTGCTTTTTGGGAGCTGCTTTTT
>JAURKF010000228.1 GCA_030831885.1 Flavobacteriales bacterium | reverse complement strand
GAAATAACGCATGCCATCATGCGTGAAACCGGACATACGTTTATCGTTCCATTCGACCGCGAAGACATACACGCATTGGCCATCGCCATCGACGACGTGGTCGATTACATATACGGCACGTCCAAGCGGATGGATCTTTACAAGGTTCACCACATCAGCCCCGCCATGATTCGACTGGCAGAAATAATAACCCTTTCGGCTATTGAACTGCAACGAGCAGTGCGTGAAATGCGCAGCCTTAAAAATGTGCGAAAAGTGAAAGCGCATCTGCAAATGATTAATACATTGGAAAACGAGGCCGACAAAATCATGAATAGCACCATTGCCGACCTTTTTAAAAATGAAACCGATGCAGTAAGCCTGATGAAAACTAAAGAGGTGATTACATTTTTGGAAAACGCAACCGATAAATGTGAAGAGGCTGCCAATGTTATTGACAGCGTAATCATTAAATTTTCCTAACAAACAAACCGGCAGGACTGCAAACTTTTTGGGCATCTGCATGGTTTATTATCATTGCAGCCGCAAAATAGCCTTGGCTTGCTGAATGAGCATTGGGCTTGATTCGGAAATTATATTTACATGAGTCAACTGAGTCCTCTTCAGCGTTTGTGGCGACTGGTTAAGTCCGAGCAAGCCGACATTCGCAACATTTACATCTTTTCTCTTTTTCAGGGGCTGGTTAACTTGTCATTACCGCTTGGGATTCAGGCAATAATTAACCTACTGCAGGCCGGTGAGTTAAGGGCGTCATGGATTATGCTTGTAATTTTCGTTGTCGCCGGTATTTTCCTAAACGGTTATTTGCAACTCAGGCAAATGACCATCACCGAGTCTATCGAGCAAAGACTGTTTGTCAATGCCTCGTTCGATTTCGCCTACCGATTGCCTCGTGCGTCATTCGACTCTGTGAAGTCAAAATACTTCCCGGAAGTCATGAATCGGTTCTTCGAAATCATGACCGTTCAAAAAGGAGTGTCCAAACTCCTTCTCGACTTTTCGACGGCAGCCATACAAGTACTATTCGGGCTCATTCTACTTTCCTTTTATCACCCGCTTTTCATTTTGCTCGGATTAATACTAGTCATTCTAATAGCAGCAATATTTCGCCTCACCGGCAAGGAAGGTCTCAACAGCAGCTTGGAAGAAAGCAAACACAAATTTGCTGTTGCTCATTGGCTTGAAGAACTATCTCGCGCATTCACAACTTTCAAGCTCAGTGGAATCACCTCGATGCCACTTGAGCAAACCGATCTGCACACGGCTCAGTATCTCGATGCGCGCAAGCGACACTTTTCGATTCTCGTTATTCAATACAAAGTGCTCGTGCTCTTCAAGATAATACTTGCTGCCAGCCTTATCATAGCGGGTAGTGTATTAGTCATCAACGGGCAAATCAACATCGGACAGTTTGTAGCTGCAGAGATTGTGATTCTCATGATTATTAGCAGCGTCGAAAAAATCATTCTCAACATGAGCACCGTGTACGACGTGCTTACAGCACTCGATAAAATAGGCAGCATCACCGATATTCAACTAGAGCGCGAAGGTGGAATCGACATTCGAGAAACACTGAAGAAACCCGGCGTTGAGATTAAAATCAACGACTTAAGCTATACCTTTTCTGATGCCAACTCGCCGGTCATACAACACTTTAACCTAGAAGCGCTGCCTGGAGAGCGTATCTGCATTGCCGGAGCGAATGGAAGCGGTAAAACCTTGTTGATGAAATTGCTCACGGGTTATTTCGCTGGTTACTCGGGCAGCATCACAATCAATGGCCTGCCTCTCGAAAACATCGACCTCACAACACTCCGAGAAATAACCGGAGAAAACTTCGCCGACCAAGGTGTATTCAAAGGAACTGTGATAGACAACATAACCTGCGGCAGAAAACACATCGATATCAATCAGGTGATAGAAGCTGCGCGGTTAGTCTATTTGCATGATAATATCACACAAATGACGGAAGGCTATCATACCCTTATCGATCCGGAGGGGAAAACGCTTTCGGGCGGTATGTTGCGCAAACTAGTGCTGGCTCGTTGCCTTGTGGGCAACCCCAGTCTTTTGTTGATGGAAGATAATTTACAGGCAATTGTTCCTGAAGAGCGCATACTAATTCTGAACAACATCATTCAGCATTTTTCAGAATCAACCATTATCATCATCAGCAACAATCCCTCTGTGCAGCAATTAGCCGGACGCACCATTACCATGGCGAAAGCCTAAACCTGAACCGATGCAAGAACTGTCTGAACATATAATTAAAGAAAAAATCAAGCAGGAAGATTTCGTTTCATTTTCCAAAATCAATGGCGGAAAAAACAACCGTGCGTTGAAGCGTCTTCTTTTCGGCATGCTCATCGCACTGGTTATTATTCTTTGTTTACCCTGGACACAAAACGTGAGCGGCAATGGCCGACTTACTTCTTTGCGGCCCGACCAGCGTCCGCAATCGATTCAAACTGTTATTCCCGGAAAGATTGAGGAGTGGCATGTTAAAGAGGGTGATTACGTTAAGGCCGGTGATACCATTATGCGAATCTCTGAAATCAAAGACGATTACTTCGATCCGAATTTGCTGGTGAATGTGGAAGACCAAATTAAAAGCAAAGAATCAAGCGTTTCGGGATACATGCAAAAAGTAGAAGCACTCGATCGGCAGATTGATGCGTTAAATGAAAGCGCGAAACTGAAACGAAATCAGCAGGAGTTGAAGATTAAACAATCCATTTTGAAAGTTCAAAGCGACAGTATGGAGTTCAGTGTGGCTGCATCAAACGCAGTTATTGCCAAAGATCAATACGACCGATTCAAGTCACTTTATGAAAAAGGACTTAAGTCGGAAACAGAACTTGAACAGCGCGAAGTAGCTTATCAAAACGCGCGTTCAAAGAAAGTGGAGAGCGAAAACAAATTGCTCATTGCGCGACAGGAACTTTCGAACGCACGTACCGAATTGAACTCCATTAGTCAGGATTACCGCGACAAAATTTCAAAAGCAGAAAGCGATAAGTTTTCAACCATGAGTAATCTTTACGATACTGAAGCTCAGGTAACCAAACTTCAAAGCCAATATGCAGGATATAGTCAGCGAAGCGGCTTTTATTTCATCACATCCCCGGCCGAGGGCTACATAACACGAGCTATTCAAACAGGTGTGGGCGAAACCATCAAAGAAGGAGAAGAAATCGTAACGCTGATGCCCGCCAACTATCAGCTGGCTGTTGAACTCATGGTTAAACCAATCGACTTTCCTCTTCTTTCCAGAGGTCAAAAGGTACGTTTCATTTTCGATGGCTGGCCCGCCTTCGTTTTCAGTGGCTGGCCCGGGGCCTCATCAGGAACGTACGGAGGATTGGTAGTTGCTATCGATAATTTTACCAACGAAAAAGGTGAATACCGCATTTTGGTAGCGCCCGATCCAGACGATATTCCTTGGCCATCCGGAATTCGCGTGGGCGCCGGCGCGCGCGGGATGGCGCTGCTCAACGATGTTCCGCTGGGTTACGAGCTCTGGCGCCAGTTTAATGGATTCCCTCCTAACTATTATCAAGCGAATGAGCCTAAGAAACCGTAATCTGACGCAAGCATGCAACCGGTTTGTTGCATGTATTGCATTTGCTTCATTCTGCGGACACTCATTAGCACAATCAAGCGATGTATTGTCGTTTGATGCATTCAAAGGAATGCTCAGCAACCACCCTGCAATGCGCGCCTCCGAGCTGAGTGTAGAAAAAGGAAATCAAACAATGACTCGCGCTAAGGGCTCCTTTGACCCCAAAGTTTCCGGCAATTATCAAAACAAGTTTTTCAAAGGAACCGAGTACTACGATCAAACCTACATCGGGTTGGAAATCCCATTGCGTGCGCCCGTCATCTTGCGATCCAGTTTCGAAAACGCTAACGGCACCTATTTCAATCCGGAAGAAACCACACCCAATGGAGGACTCATTAATGCGGGTTTAGCGATACCATTAGGACAAGGTCTCATTACAGATAAAAACAGAACGGAACTGCGACAAGCAGAAGCATATCAACGCTATGCCGTCATTGAACAAAAAATACGGGTGCAGCAACTTCGATACGATGCATTCAACCAGTATTGGACATGGTGGATGAGTAAGCAAGTGCTCGACATACACAACGAATGGGTTAGCATTGCCCAGCAACGTCTCACAGACACGAAAAATCGCTTTCTTGCAGGTGACATAGCATCCATCGACACACTCGAAACAGCTATTCAAGTGCAAAATCGCCAACAGAAGTATCAGTCGGCCCAAGCCAAATGGAACAAAGAATCGCTCGAACTTGCTACACACATCTGGGAAAAAAATGCACAAGACTTCGTTCCGCTTGAATCCATCAAGGATCGAATTCCACAGGAAGAACTCGTATTCGAAAATTCACTCAGCAACACCGATGTACTGGCCGACCGAACAAACAGCATACAAAACACCAATCCTGAAATCCTGAAATTCAATCCCATTTTAGAGCAACTCAGTTTTGAAGAGCGCTGGAAAAAAGAACAGATGAAGCCCATTGTCAATCTACAGTACAATGCGCTCAATGAAGCGACAACTTCAACTGAAAACATGATGACATTGAATAATTACAAATGGGGAGCGCAAATTTCTTGGCCCATATTCATGCGAAAGGCAAAAGGGGAATTGGGTTTTACACGAATCAAGATTGAAGAGACACAACTCGAAGCACTGCAGAAAAGAACCATTGTGCGCAACAAGGCACTTGCGGCCATAAAACAGCTGGAACTCTTGCGCCAACAATTAGCAAACGTTTCATTAAATGTAAAGAATATGCAGCGCCTGCTGGATGCCGGAGCAGACCCGAACGTGGGTGACTACGACGGACGCACTCCATTGCATTTAGCGGCCTCGGAAGGACACATCTCCGCTGTGCAGTTTCTCTTGAAGCTGAAGGTTAACATCGCGCCAGTCGATCGCTTCGGGAACACGCCGTTGAAAGATGCCGAACGCGGCAGGGGTCGCCAGTTTAAAGCT
>JAURKF010000227.1 GCA_030831885.1 Flavobacteriales bacterium | reverse complement strand
CGGGTTCGCCTTTGTTGAAATATCGCTATAGGCATATGGGCAAGTGTAATGTGGACCTTGAGCATGAAGCCGGGTTTACTGTTGGGGCAGGTTTGCGCGCTTACAGTTATATGGAACGGGTAGACACCGTATTCTCATTCTTTATTCCCGGGCTCGATCATTACAGGCAAGCCAACCGACAAGGAAGCGCGATTGTGGACGTGCGCCTTGGAGCGCTGCTGCGCAAGCACCATCGCATCGTATTTCACTGCACCAATTTGTTCAATCGATTTGCTGCATTACGCCCTGCCAAGCCCGAAGCACCTCGCGGAGTGGGATTCTCATATGAGTGGACGTTCTAGCGTGAGCGTTGTTTAGTATTCTATCTTTTCTTTGCCTCATCAATTTAAGGATACGATTATGCCTATAAAGACTGTTGCTAATTCAGAAGTTACTATAACTGAACTGATGATTCCTGCGTATGCCAACTTTGGTGGCAAAGTGCATGGTGGCATTTTGCTTTCGCTCATGGATAAAGCAGCCTATGCATGCGCATCAAAGTATTCCGGATGCTACTGTGTAACTGTTGCGGTGGAAGGTGTTGAGTTTTTGACGCCGGTGGAAGTGGGCGAACTTGTAACCTTGAAAGCATCAGTCAACTATGTGGGCCGCACGTCTATGATTGTAGGTATTCGGGTGGAGTCGTTGCAGCCGCGAACCGGAGTATTGAAGCACACCAATTCGTGTTATTTCACCATGGCAGCAAAGGATGATGCGGGTAATTTGTCAGAAGTACCAATGCTTAAAATAGAGGATAGTACTCAATTGCGCAGATTTTGTGAAGGCCAGGCCATACGCCGATTGTCGCTTCAAAAGCGCGAGTACCTCAAGGGTAATCTAACAGACGTGTCGCTGCAGGATCAGCTAGGAATGACCGAAGGCGAGCGTGTTGTGGTTTCGTTATCTTGATATGCCTCACAGGTGTTGAGTGCGTGTAGCCATTAATTTCGTGGCATGAATTGGAAAACAATTATTGCTTGGTTTGAAGAAGAAAAGGTGAGGGCCATCTTGGGAACCCCGCGTATCTATCCCGATGGAAGTGTATTGCTGCGTGCCGAGCAACAATGCAATGGCCTTTATGTGGTGGTTGAGGGAGGGTTGCAAGCGCAAATGACACATGGAGGAAATCTTGAATTGCAGGGCCCAACATCGGTCGCTGAGCTTGGATTTCTTGGGCAAATTCCTGCTACTGCCACCGTCATCTGTACTTCACAAGTGAAAGCGTATTTCATCGATGGTGAACGTTTGCTGGCGCTTGCCGAAATCGATAGCACAAAGACGGTAAACCTCATGCTCGAGCTTTCCAAAATTGCTATTGATCGCTGGAGTGGTCGTTACCACGATCGCTATATTGCATTAGTAGCACACGACAACAAGAAGGCGGAACTCATTGATTTTGTCAAACGCCATCGTTCGTTTTTCGAGGGACGTAATCTCATTGCAACACGCACCACAGGCCAGCGGATGTCGGCAGATCTAGGAATCAATATAGCGCGCACAACATTATCCGGGCCCATGGGCGGTGACCAAGAAATTGGGGGACTTGTATCGAATGGTCTGATTGAAGCGGTGTTCTTTTTCCGCGATCCGGCATGGTCAGCTCCGCATCTTTCCGATGTGAACGCGTTGGTACGCATCTGCGAGGTACATAACGTGCCAATAGCTACTAACGTATCAACGGCAGAGTCTATGATTGTAGGGCTGGGAAAAAGGTAACAGCAGAGTTCATTTGCGTTGGCTTGAAGATTCACTGAAGGGTTGCAGTTGCTTTTAGAGAGCATGCAACGCATCATATAGCTCGAGAGAAATGATCTGCGTCTAAACAGAAGTTATGATTCTTGGTGGGGTCTATATTTGTTTCATGCATTTTCCAATTCGTTCCTTGTTTGCGCTGTGCGCTGCCATGATTCTGCTCCTTGCTTCCTGCAGTCCATACGATGAACTGCAGGACATGAATGATTCGGATAGTTCCAATCAATATGGAACTCCTTTCGCCGGGGTGCCGCAAACGGAAGACATCATAATGTATGAGGTAAACCTGCGTGCATTCAGCAGCTCGGGCGACCTGCAGGGTGTCATCAATAAACTCGATCACTTGCAATCGCTCCATGTGAATGTGATTTGGCTAATGCCCATCCATCCGATTGGGGCTGTTAACTCAGTGAACTCGCCATACAGCGTGCGCGATTACAAAGCAGTGAGTTCAGAATATGGTGACCTAAATATGCTGCGCGCACTTTCGGATGCGGCTCATGCGCGCGGAATGGCTGTAATTATGGACTGGGTGGCCAACCATACGGCATGGGACAATCCATGGATTGATAATACCTCATGGTACACACAAGATGCCAATGGAAACATCATCATGCCTCCTGGAACCAACTGGGCCGACGTAGCTGATTTGAATTTTGACAACACCGAAATGCGCGCTGCTATGATCGAAGCCATGAAGTTCTGGATTCTGCAAGCCAACGTGGATGGCTTCCGATGTGATTATGCCGATGGTGTTCCGTTCGATTTTTGGCAGCAGGCCATCACGGCATTACGCGCCATACCCAATCGCAAATTAGTGATGCTCGCTGAGGGCAATCGCCTCGATCATTACACTGCGGGTTTCGATATGACTTTTGCATGGGATTATTATACTCAACTCAAGAATGTTTTTGCGGGTCAACCGGCGTTTACCATCAACGCAACCAACTCAAACGAGTATATCAATGTGCCTGCGGGTAAACACAAGTTGCGTTTTACCACCAACCACGACCAGTCGGCCTGGGAAGCAACACCACCCACGTTGTTTGGCGGCATCGACGGTGCGACAGCTGCAACGGTTGCGCATGTGTTCATGCGTGGTGTTCCGCTCATTTATACTGGGCAGGAGGTTGGACGTGTGGCCACTGTGCCTTTCTTTTCCAATTCCCCCATCGACTGGAATGCGAATGCGGCCATGCTTTCGAAGTACCGCGAGATCTATGGCATCTATGATAACCTCGAGGTCGCGCGTCGCGGCAACCTAACCCTGCACAACGCCAACGACGCTGTTATCATCGAGAAGGAACTCAATGGCGAACATTTGCTCGTGATAGTGAATGTGCGCAATACAGCAGTGAGTGTGCCGATGCCGGCAATATTGCTTAACACCGCGTGGACTTCAGCCATCACAGGCACCACTGAATTTATCGGCAGCACGATGGGGCTTATACCGTATGAATATAAAATTCTTGGGTACACGGAGTAGGGGAGAAGTGCGAAGTGCAACGAGCGAAGTAATTTTTCGGAGCCTATGCGATTCTCATTCTCATTCTGATTCTCTTTCTCTTTCTAATTCTCATTCTCATTCTGATTCTCTTTCTCTTTCTAATCAATTTTAAGAAGCAGTACGTGAGACAGAAAGAGTACCCGCTGCCCTCCGCACACTGCCTGTAACTTTTTTTTGCCGGTTGAAAAATAATTACCACATCGGTGTTGTTATATCTACCGAAGTCTCTTTTTACTCCACTTTAAATCTCTACTCCCATGAAAACTCGCATTGCCATGCTATGCTGTCTGCTGCTGTCTGCAGGGATGAGCGCCCAATTCGAAAATGATGATTCGAAGCTTAACGTCTATTTTTCATTCGAACAAGGTGAATCTGATTTGACAGGTGAAGAATTGGATAAGTTCCTGAGTATCGCGTATGATCTAATGCTTTCGCGGTCCGTCGCAATTGAGTTGCTCTCGTGCGGGACTACCTATTCTGCTTCAGAAACCATGTCTATGCGGCAAAGTTATTTTACAGAAGCTTTCAAGGAATATCAGATAGATCAGGAATCAACCAGAATTACGGTTGTAAATAGGAGATTTGAGGATAGCCCCGCCTCCAATGTGCATATCGCTTATGACAATCCGAATGATGAGCGTAATATAGTCCGCAAGGAAAGCACTTTCACTCATAGGGAAGGATGGAGAGCCCATTGTTATACGGATGAAGTTGCCTTTGTAGAGAAGAGCAAAGTAAAAATTCTACGAACTCCGGAAGAGTTGCAGGCAATCAATTTGTTGACTGAAGATGAAGAGGGAAAACGTCTTGAAGTCATCGCGATCGTTTCGATTTCTTTTCCACGTGATACTACCTTTTTGAAACCTGTTTCTTTTCAAGTTCCTCTTCATGGTATAGCAGAAACCGGTTGCAAGGAATACGCTCTGATGCGCAACGAGCAATGCACCTTTCCTTCTGAGCCCGAGAAGGCTTCCGTAAAGCGTGAAGATGGTCTTATGCTTTGGAAGTTGGATATCGATCGCTCAGGAACTTATGTGATCGCAAGGCCTGCAAAGGATATAGAGAGTATAACATTCACCGCGCCGAACGGATACGCAATAACGCGTGCAACGGCGACTTCGATGAGTCCTTATATGCAGATCAATGCCGACATAGCATTAAATCAGCTTACTGCCACATTTCGACAAGTTCCCGATCCAGAAAACGTGTACTGCGAATTTGTGCTCTCGGATATGAATGGGAATGAATTTACAACTACGGGAATAACAGCAAAGGCTCTTATGAATGATCCGCTGCTGTCGTTTCTGAAACGAAATGAGAATACGCTTCCTGATCCGGCACTGGCCGATGGTAAACATTAATCACTTAAATCCTACAACTATGAATATGAAAATTCTCTTGGTCCTGTTGCTTGCCGGTGCATCTACAGTGGTCGAAGCGCAAATTGCAGTGCCTCAAATGAAAGCGTTAAACTTTCAAGATGTAGCTGACAATTACAATACATACAATGACAAACGCGAGGTAATGACTTTTGTGTCGGGATTCTCGCTCGACGGCGATGCTAAGCTTATTGAGAAAAATCCTGTGGAGGTATTGTTTAATCCGGTTTCTGGCACCGAACGTCAGGACTGTAAACTGTTGCGCTGGGATCCGG